>JACQXH010000137.1:10108-13204 GCA_016208845.1 Nitrospirota bacterium
AACCGGGCCTCCCTGTGCAAACGGAAAAGATCATCTTTCCCTTCGGTGACCGCAGACGCCTCCTTTACGCTTTTCAGCTGTACGCCGGCCTTCTTGGCAAGGATTTCAAGGGCTTCCTTAAAAGAGAGATTCTCATTTTTAACAAGAAAGGAAAAAATATCCCCTCCGCTGCCGCACCCAAAGCAGTGATATATCTGCTTCGAGGGATTGACCATGAATGAAGGGGTCTTTTCAGCGTGGAAAGGGCAGAGGCCTTTCCAGTTCTGACCGGATTTTTTTAACGGGACGTACTCGGATATTACATCAACGATATCGAGACGGCTTTTAATCTCTTCAAGTGAGCTGTTATATGGAGGCATGATCTAACGATACCAATACACTTACATATATTTAATTCATTTTCCCGGAAACGTTTGCACTATAGACGATTTTGCCAATATGTATTCAATTGCCTGCTGTCAGCGCATCTCCGTCATGATGTCTATTGTCCTGGACGGGACACTCTCCGCCTCTCCAACAGCAGTTATATAATAAATATATTGTTTCGAGGGCTCGATATTCCTGTCTGTGAACGCAGGAGTAACGCTTTCTCCGGCCACGACAAACCCATTGCCTGCGGAACGGTATATCCTGTAGGATTTCACTTCAGCGCCGCGAGTCTCATCCCATATAAGGACAATATCCTTCTGGGTATAGACAGCTGCAAGCCCGGTCGGGGCCTCAGGCGCTGCCGCGACCCTTCCGGGCGTCACCGCTGCAGTGCCTTTAATTGAAACAACATTTGAATCCATGCCCATCCTGTTGTCCTGATCCATAACAATGACTTTATATTTATAGGACTGGTCCTTTAGTGCTTTCTTGTCAATATATTTGAAGGTCTTTTCTTTTTCAGGCACATATAAGATATAATCTATCGCCCTGAATTCACCGCCATATTCTTCTGTTACCGGCCCTTCGGACTCTGCGGCCCTGAAAACAATAAAACCTTTAATCGCCTTATCAGGAAAGTTTTCAGCCTCAGGCTTGCCCCAGGCAAGATGTATACTATCATCAGGCAGCGTTACCTTTAGATCCTTCACAACCCCAACTTCTTTATAAGGAATTATTGCTACGGGGTCTCCCCTTCTGCCACAGGCCGCAACAAAAAAAAAGGAAAGGAAAAGAAGAAAAAAAGGCAGCGCAATGGAACGCCGGCAGTTTGACATAAAACAGACACACCAGAACCTCAGACCTTCCAAATCTCTTTCTTGAGAATGCATCATCCCTCAGATAGTGCTCTTGATGTCTTTTATGCGCTGCAGGACTCTTTTCCCGGCGGTCCCGCCCAGTGATGTCTTTCTGTTGACAGACGCCGTTATAGAAAGATGATCAAAAACGTCTTTCTCAAATATTCCGGAATATTTCTTAAGCTCGTCCATGGTCAGGTCTTCCAGTAGCTTTTTCTTATGGATGCAGTATTTAACAATTCGACCTGTGACATTATGCGCCTCTCTGAAAGGCAGTCCTTTTTTTGCAAGATATTCCGCGAGGTCTGTAGCAGTTGAAAAACCTCCCTCAGCAGCTTTTAACATAACCGTTTTATTGAATTTAATCTTCGGCATCATCTTTGTCAGCACAGAAAGACTGTCCTTAACTGTATCAACAGTGTCAAAAAGTGGCTCTTTATCTTCCTGCAAGTCCCTGTTATACGCAAGGGGAAGGCCCTTCAGGACCACAAGCATGGCCATCAAATTGCCGCATACCCTCCCTGCCTTGCCGCGCACAAGCTCAGGCACATCCGGATTTTTCTTCTGGGGCATTATGCTCGAGCCCGTCGAATAGGCATCAGGCAACGAGATAAAACCGAACTCCTCTGTACTCCAGAGCACAAGCTCCTCGGAAAGCCGCGACAAGTGGAGCATCAACACACTCGCAGCAGAAAGAAATTCTATTATAAAATCCCTGTCTGATACAGCATCTATGCTGTTTTCAGAAACAGCCGCAAACCCCAGGAGCCGCGCAACATACTTTCTGTCTATCGGAAGCGAGGTTCCTGCCAACGCGCAGGAGCCCAGAGGCAGTACATTTACCCGCGCTGCGCAGTCTCCGAACCGCCCCCGGTCCCTCTCAAGCATCTCAAAATATGCCAGAAGATGATGTGAGAGCATCACAGGCTGCGCCCTCTGGAGATGTGTATATCCCGGCATGACAACGCCTTTATACCTGTCTGCAAGGGCCAGAAAGACCCTCTGAAGGTCTCTTGTCAGTTTAATCATTCCGCTTATCTCTTCTCTGAGAAAAAGCCTTATATCAAGCGCCACCTGGTCATTGCGGCTTCTCGCTGTATGCAGTTTACCTCCGGCCGGACCTATCCTGTTGATGAGGGCATATTCTATATTCATATGAACATCTTCGAGATCTTCCCTGAATTTGAATTTCCCTTCCCCGATCTCCCTTGCGATCTCGCCAAGACCGCGTAGGATCAGTTCCGCGTCTCTTGCCGGTATGATCTTCTGCTTCTTCAGCATCCTAACATGGGCCGCTGAACCCTGAATATCATACTTCCAGAGCCTCCTGTCAAAAGACACAGAAGACGTAAAAGCCTCCACCGTTTTTTCTGTATTTTCAGTAAACCGCCCGTCCCATGGTTTTTTCATGATGTATAAGAATAAAACCAATACTTGCTGGTAGTCAAGGTTTTTCGATCATGGGCAGCACAGATAATGCGATTAACCACAAAGGACACAGAGAAAGACATTAAAAATAAAAGAAGAAATGCTCATATTTATTGTTTTTCTCCGTGCACTCTTTTGTTCAAAAAAAAGCTTCATATTACACAAGCGACTTAGCTTATGAGAACACAGAGAAACCTTCGGAAATAAAGAAATTAGTATTTAAGAAAATTATCTCTGTGCGCCCTGTGGTTTCTTGAATAGCTTTTTCGGGGTTGATAATCATATAAATTTCACTCGAAAACTCTTTACAAGACACACCCTTTATGATAGACTTAACTCAAGGGTAAATAATAATAAATGATAGATGAAAAATAAATTACTGGCAGTGCTACTAACAGCGCTTTCTATCGGGACCCTGATCATACTCGGCTACAAGGAAAAC
>JACQXH010000138.1:0-5152 GCA_016208845.1 Nitrospirota bacterium
CAAAAAAATACGGCCCTAAAGACTTTTCAAGGATCATCAGCCGTGCCGGCGGGGTGGACAACGCAGGCACAGGCAGAGACTATGCGATTTATCACCAGAAACTTGCGCCTGACAGGCTGTATCTTTCCATTGAGCTTGAGGCTGACAGGATGCGTAATCTGATCATGGACCCAAAGGAAACGCTTTCTGAGAGGGATGTTGTTATGGAAGAACGGAGGATGCGTTATGATGACGACCCGCAGAGCCTTGTTTATGAGGAAGTAATGTCTACTGCCTTCAAGAACAATCCCTACAGATGGCCTGTCATAGGCTGGATGGAGGACCTGAAAGTCATAACAAGAGATGATCTCTGGGATTATTACAGGACACATTATATACCGAATAATGCACTTATTATTGTCGCGGGCAACATTGATGTGGACACCCTTATGCCCCTGATAAGAAAAGAATTCGGCGACATCCCCAGGGGACAAGAGCTTAACCAGAGAATTCTTACTGAGCCTGAACAGCTTGGTGAAAGAAGGACGTTTGTGAAAAAAGAGGCTGAATTGCCATACGTGCTTTCTGCTTACAAGGCGCCGAATATCTTCAATGATGACAGCTTTGCGCTTGAAGTGCTTGCTGCTGTTCTTTCGAGCGGCAAAAGCTCGCGTATCTACAAAAGCCTCATTGATGAGAAGCGCATCGCCCTTTCAGCAGATGCATCATACAGCGGCTTCCAGAAATATCCCTCTCTCTTTTATCTTGACGCAACCGCCCTGCCGGGCAAATCCATAGACGAGGTTGAAAAGGCCTTATATGAAGAAGTGGAGAAAATAAAGAAACAGCCCCCTGCTGAAAAAGAGGTGCAGAAGGCAAAGAACCAGATAGAGGCAGGGTTCATCATGGGACAGGATTCCATCTTCTTTCAGGCGGAGATAATCGGGATGTTCGAGATGCTCGGAGACAGGAAACTCAAAGATAAATATTTTGAGGGTATACGGAAAGTAACTCCTGAGGATGTTCAGCGTGTAGCGCAGAAATATCTTGTCGAAGACAAAAGGACAGTCGGGACATTAGTTCCCTTAAAGAAAGTTGAGAGTGAAAAGTGAAAAGTGAAAAGTTAGGAATAAATCTCATTACCCGTTACCCGTTACTCGTTACTTTTTTTATTCTGTCTACTGTTTACTGTTTACAGTCTACTGATGTCTACGCTCTCGATGCTAAAAGAGAGGTGCTTGATAACGGACTGACTCTGCTCATAGTCGAGAGGCATAGCCTGCCCATTGTCATGGTTACTGTCGGCATTAAGGCGGGGAGCCTTATTGAGCCTGAAGAAAAAGCAGGTCTTGCAAGCCTGACCGCAGGGCTTCTTACATCAGGGACCAAAAAAAGAACAGCTCCTCAGATCAGTGAGGAAACCGACTTTGTCGGCGCTTCTCTTAGCGGCTCCGGCGGAGACGACTTTATTACTGTGGACCTTGCTGTCCTTAAAAAGGACCTGAACCTCGGATTTGACCTGCTTTCAGACATCATCTTAAACCCCTCATACCCTGAGGATGAACTAAATAAAAAAAGAGAACGGATCAAGGGCAGCCTAAAGGCACAGGAGGAAGACCCGAGTTTTGTAGCGTCAAGGGAATTTAAAAAAGCGGTGTTCGGCACACACCCTTACGGAAGGCTGGTTATGGGCAGTCCTGAGACCCTCGACAAAATAAAAAGAGAAGACCTCGTTAATTTCCATTCAGAATTTTATATTCCTAATAATGCTGTAATGTCTGTTGTCGGCGATATAACATCTAAAGAAGTGAAGAAGCTGCTCAGGCAGTATTTCCCTGAATGGCGTTCTAAAAAAATGAAGGCCTCGGCCCCTGAAAAACCAAAAGGAATCAAAGAAAGAAAAACAATAACCATAGATAAAGAACTTACACAGGCCAATATCATACTGGGCCATACAGGAGTAAGCCGTGACAACCCTGATTATTATGCGGTCACAATAATGAATTATATCCTTGGTGGGGGAGGCTTTGAATCCCATCTTATGCAGAACATTCGCGAGGAGAAGGGTCTGGCCTATGATATTCACAGTTTTTTTGACGCCAACAAATATGGCGGGGATTTTGAAGTGGGCCTTCAGACAAAGAACGAGTCAGCCAACACCGCCATCGAGGAGATCCTCAAGGAAGTAGAGAAAATGAGGAGTACACACGTATCGGATGCAGAGCTTTCAGACGCAAAGTCATTTCTTACCGGAAGTTTTCCGATGAGGATAGAGACAGGCAAGCGCATAGCCAATTTCCTGATCGCAGTTGAATATTACGGGCTCGGCATGGATTACATCGATAAATATCCTATCTATATCAACAGCGTCACAAAAGACGATGTGCTAAAAGCGGCAAAGAAATACCTGGACCCTGAGAATTTTACCCTCGTTGTCGTGGCTGACCAGAAAAAGACAAATTTGAAATATAAATGATTTTTCTTAAACAAAAGGAGGTTATTATGAAAAAGTCTGTGGTAGCATTAATCTTTATCTTAATTTTCCCTGTATTAACTCAGGGCACTGAGAATCAGAATTCTATTCAATTAAACGGTTCTGCTCAGATGGTCGTTAAACCTGATATTGCTCATTGCTTTATTAGAATTAAATCAGAGGCAGATAATTTTGACAACTCCTTGAAAGCTGCTAATGATAAGTTATCAACACTCAAAGAAATCATTCATAACATTCTTGATAAGCCTGTTGAGGTTGAAACGGTAAGTTACGTAACCAAGCCGAAAGGCACAGACTATAGTTATTATGAGAACAAGCAGTATTTTGTTGATATGGCAAAAGCAATGAAGGGCGAAATTCCTTCTGAAAATATTGAGAAAGAAAAATTTGAGGCTGAGACAATAATTTCTGTTTATTTCGGAATATCCGAATTCAGAGATGAACAAATCCTTGTATTGAAAGATAAACTTTCTGAGAAAAACATAGCTTTTGATAAGAAAAGTTCATTCATGTCCGAAACACTGGGACAAGATAGCAGCATTATTTATTATGGTATCAATGACCCGGATATATATTTAGGACAATTAATTGCTTCAGCTCATGAAAAAGCTAAAAAGCAGGCAGAAATTATTGCAAAAGCTTTGAATAAAAAAGTGGGGGATATTATGAAAATTTCAGGCTGCGGCAGCGTTATTGAGGGAACGGTTGATATATATGATAAATCATTATCAACAGGCAAAGACCTCGGACCCCTTTCGGCGGATTCAAAAAAACTTGTCATAAAATTCGATAAAGATTTTGAGTTTGAGTTGAAATAGAGTAATAGCCTGCCTTATTTTATAGAAAAGTTTTATTAAATATTTAAATTTAAAATAGGTGAATGAATCTCCCCGCAGCAAGTCGATACGACTCGTTCCGAGCTGCGGGGTATCAAAAACTAAAGAAAACTGTCTGTCGTTCCGACTTGTTCGAAATCCTTCCTGTTTGTCAGGAGCTGCAAGAAAGATTCTGGACAAGCCAGAATGACAGCAATGCGTTAACCCTGTAGCAAGCTACAGGGAACTACATGTTGAAACGCTTTTAATGCTATTATGAAAATGATATAACTATGTTCCCGTTTTGTTTAAATGCCAAAACCATATCTGATGCATGGTTCCAGATAATTTACAATATATTTGATAATTCTTATACGCAAAAAATACAAAAAGGTTCATTTGAAAAAGAGCAGTACCGTCTACAGTATCCTGGTTTAGCGGTATTTATTGAACATCCGGAACAGGATATTGTGCCTGTTATACCTCCGGCCCTCGGCATTCCTTCGCCGACAACAATGGAATATATTGAAGATTATTTCGCTAATTATTTGATGAACCCGGAACTTGCTGAAAACGAGACTTATAAATACGCAAGCAGGGTTCATCATCCCATGCCAAAAGGCGGGACACAGCTTGAACGTGTAATAGAAACTCTCAAGGAAACACCCCTTACAAACCAGGCAATAGTTGAGATCGGCTCTCCTGAAGACCATGATGTCTGCATAGGCAATGACGGCAAGCTCGATCCGCCGTGCCTGCGGCTTCTGGATTTCAAGGCAATCCCCAATGGAGAGGATTTAATACTCACAGTAAGCTGCTACTTCCGTTCCTGGGATCTGTGGGCAGGCTTTCCTACCAATCTTGGCGGCATAGAACTGCTCAAGAATTACGTGGCAGAAGAAGCCGGACTGAAAAGCGGCCCCATGTATGCCTACAGTTCAGGGGGACACATTTACGGGTATCAGGAAGAGATCGCGCGAATAAGGACGTTTAAGTCTCTGAAATCCAAATAGCCGAACAATGCTTTTGCCTTAATAATAAGCAGTCAGAGACGCCCATTCTATACTACGAATCTGGTGAGACGGACAAAACCTATATAATACAAACTGCCTCATCTCCCCCCCCGCACTCTCTAACATTACGAAACAAATTGCCCAAACAGATAATTTATATTAGAATGTAGGGGTAATATATATGACACCAGAAGAACTCCTTTTAAAAGACGCATTTTATCTCGGCATTGAGCTCCGGCTTTTCTGGCTCGTTGCGTTAAGCTACGGGATCTGTTTCATTATTGGCATTGCATATTTACTTTCCTCAAAGAGCAGCCTTGGCAGGGCCTTGACCAAAGGCCTCTGGATGACAGCAATAGCCCACACACTGCTTATTATCTTCAGGACGTTTGAAGGCATGAGGCCGCCGTTTCAGACCCTTTATGAAACCCTTTCATGGTTTGCATGGTCAGCAAATATAACTTATTTATATGTTCAGCGCAGAAGCCGCGATGTGCACTTGTCCGGCGTCATCGTCGCTCTGATCTCATCATCGGCATGTATTTACAGCCTTCTCACACGAAACCCTGAGATCGCTCCAATACCGCCTGCACTACAGAGCCCGTGGTATGAAGTGCATGTCATAGCCGCATTCTTCGCATACGCCGTATTTGTAGTGAGCTTTTCTGTCGAGACATGTTATTTAAAATTCAAGATCCCTGCAGGACAGCCTAATGGAGTTTTCGGCCCTATTGATGAAACATTTCACAGATGGACCCACAGGCTCGTTCTCTTTGGTTTTCCTTTTCTGACATTTGCCATCTTCTCAGGCGCCGCATGGGCCAATGATGCCTGGGGAAGATACTGGTCCT
>JACQXH010000138.1:5173-7741 GCA_016208845.1 Nitrospirota bacterium
TCCTGGGACCCCAAGGAGACCTGGTCGCTTATAACATGGACAGTTTACGCGATGTTTCTTCATGCGAGGGCCATTGGGAAGTGGAAAGGCGTACCTGCCTCGATCCTTAATCTGATAGGTTTTATATGCATGATCATGACCTTCCTCGGGGTCAACTGGCTTGTAAAATTATTGAATATCCCGAGTATGCACACATATGCTGTATAAAATACTCTCATCACTTAAGACATCAGTAATAATCCTCACGGTCATGTGCCTTGTGTTTTTAATAGGTACCATCTTTCCGCAGGGAGAATATCTTGATAAATACATTAAGGCAGGCGGCAAGTTTGTTACCATCGTGAGGGCGATGGATTTCCTCGATATCTTCATGTCCCCATTGTTTATTTTCATATCGGGCATCCTGATGATCAACCTTGCGGTATGTCTTTACGACAGGCTGAAGATATTTTTAAAATTCAAGAGAACAGCGATGGATTTTGAGAGGTTAAAAACCCACCCTCATGTTATAACTTGTGAACAAGCTGGTATTGAAGACAGGACCCGTAAGATCGGTTTTAAGCCAAAAGCAGGGTCCAAGGATATTCCCTCCGTAAGAATTTTTGAAAAAGGTCTTCAGTACTGGTGGCTTTCGTGGTTCTACCATGTAGGCATAATACTCGCTGTCCTGGGTTTTTTCATTACGGCATTATTCTCATTTGAAGGCGAGGTTGTGCTTTATCCCGGCAAACCAAACACTATCTCCCTGTACAGCAAAGAAACAAGGTGGAATATATTTCTTAAAAATATCGGCAGGAAAGTCGCGGATGCCGGCAAAGAAGACGAGTATGTCCTTACTCTCAAGGAATTTCAGACAGAATATTATCAGGGCCTTAAGATAGACTATCCTGATAGCAAGCTTGAACGGCTTGCCCTCGGAGCAGGCATAAGAAAAATAGAGCCTTCAAAAAAAGGTTTTTCCTACATGCCCAGGATGTGGCTTACGCATCTTGAGGTCACGAGGCCTGACGGAAAAGTCCTTGACGCAAGGATGTGGGTGAACAAGCCTTTCAGGACAGGCCCCCTTACGCTTTATCAGATGGGTTATGAGCAAAAGACAAAGCTCTCTGTTAACAACGAGGTTATGGAGGTCGAGAACAGGATACCTTTTGAGATCAAGAATGTAAAGGGGAAATTCGTTCTCGGTTCACTTACGCTGGGAACTCTATTTAAAAAAGATGGCTCTCAGGAGAAAATAATCCCGGCATCAATTTTATATTATATCCCTGATGAAAAACCTGCGGAAAAAGAGGAACTCGGCAAGCTCAGCCCTGGAGAAAGGCTGAACGCAAAGGATGTCAGTTTTGAGTTCAAAGGCTATGAAGAGGCCTCTTATCTGAGTTACAGGAAAGACCCGGGGGTATGGCTTGTGGGACTTGCATGTCTTTTTGTCTTTACAGGTCTTTTCGTCAGGAGCTTTGGCGCGTGGTACAGGATCCAGTATGCGGTTGAGGGACAGACTGCCTACGTGCTGATCAGCACTCGCGGCATACTTGCAGACAAGGACAGGATAATAAGAAGACTCCATTTTCAATAAAAATCATCGCCGTCCAAAACAGCTAAAAAATAAGAGAGGCTGAATGCTGAATAAACACAATGCCGACACCTTTGAAAAAGAAATTTATGCAATTGCCAAATATTTTCAGCAAAATGAACTGAAAGGATTTGATTTGCAAAATGAGGTATGCCCTTATAATTAAATCGTCGATTCATTGTGTTTGTGAGGCTTTTAGCCTCTCTTCTGATTTATACTGGATAGGTACGGCCTCTTCCATATCCTCAGAATTTCTCCACTGATCGAAGTATATATTCCCTGACCTCACGGTCAAACAGTATTGATGCATGGTTAACATGAAAGTCTTTATGTTCATCACCAAAGGGCAATACTGCACTTGCCGCAGATACAAGCCCGTCGCCTGATCCTTCTTTCATCTCTTCAGGGATAAGCCTGTGCGGCATCACTCTTGATATGATCGCAGGCAATGATACCGCTATCGCCTTCAGCAGGTCCGGGCTTGTACCTCCGATCGATACATATTTTGTGCCCTCCTGTTTTCTGTCTTTAAGCCCTTCAAGGAATTTTGATCCTGGAAGCAGTTCTTTTAATCCGTTGCCGCTCAGAAAACCAAGTATTCTCTGAAGAGCTGAATCCACATCTTTTTTATTAAAGCCATTCAATATCTTGTTCAATGCCATTGATAACGGCGACAGATATACCACCCATTTGGCCATTGATGTCCCATGATGCGGCGTTGCAAGTGTTATCAGCCCGCGTATCATTCCGCTGTTCTTTTCCATGTATTTTCGCGCTATAAGCCCCCCTCTGCTGTGGCAAATGAGAATCATACCATCACCGGCGTATAGGCGATATTCTTTTATAAGCGCCTGAAGTTCAGTTACGGCTGCATGCATGGGTCCTGCGGGCCTGGACTGTGTCCATGAAAGCACGGGATATCCAAGGTTCTTTAGATCACCAAAAGCGGTCTTTAATTCTGAATTGAATCCGAGTAAAACACTTAACGGATACTT
>JACQXH010000138.1:7810-9464 GCA_016208845.1 Nitrospirota bacterium
ACTCTGGCTTTTGAAGGATCGGCCCATGCATTTACATTCATGCCCATTCCGTGGACGAAAATGGCAAGCGGCATGCCTTTCCTGCCTTTGTAAAATATTGTTTCCAGATCCACAGAACTCACACGCAATGTTTAAACCCACAAGTAAATTTGAGAAACCAAAGACAGCACAAGGGGTCAAAGAATTGTAAATTGGTAATTGTAATTTGTAAATTTCCCGACTCGGCGCGGCCGCTCGAAGAGTCGCCGGGGAGACCTGTGGCGGAAAAACCTGATTTTTCAAAAATATAACTCACAAATTCCATGCCAACTCTGGTTAATTGCATTTTTCGGGTCAAAGAAAAAGATATTCCCGAAGAGAACCAGAAAAATAAAGCAGGTCAGGCCGTCCGTGAACCCGTCCTGTTTACTATTTTACTCAGAATTTTGTTCAATTCCTCTATTGAATACGGTTTAGTAAGAACACCTATGAAGCCATGTTGACTGAATTCTGACATTAACGGATCATTAGAATAACCGCTTGATACAATTGCTTTAACCTCAGGATCGATCTCGAGTAGTTTATTGATGGTTTCCCTGCCGCCCATCCCGCCCCGGATGGTCAGGTCCATTATTACCGCGTCGAAAGGCAGCGCCATGTTTTTAGCCTTCTTGTACAATTCAACTGCCTCATCGCCATCTCTGACAACCTCTGTGTCATATCCAATATGCCGCAACATTTTCTGAACAGTATTTCTGACTGTCTCTTCATCATCCATAACAAGAATTTTGCCTGAGCCCTGAACAATCTTTTCCGGCTTTCTGTCATCTGACAGGGGTTTTCCCTTAGATGCCGGAAGAAAAATATTAAAAGTAGTCCCGTTCTTGTCCTGAGATTCGACATCAATATAACCATCATGGTTCTTAATGATAGAAAAAGTGCTTGTGAGCCCAAGACCGCTTCCTGTCTGTTTGGTCGTGAAATAAGGGTCAAAGATCTTTGCGATGTGCTTTTGAGGTATGCCCGTGCCCTCATCTTTAATGGATATTTTTATATATTCCTTTCCCGGAAAAGGCAGGTCACCTTTTAAATCTGCGGTCATATTCCCGGCGAATATCCTTATAGTCCCTCCGTCCGGCATTGCCTGATTAGCATTTATCACTATATTATGGATGACCTGAGTGATCTGTCCCTCATCTGCTTCAACCGGCCACAGATCTTCTGATAAAGAATAATCACACCTTACATTGGAGCCCCTTAACACAAAATCAGCTGCTTTCCTCAACAGCCCTCTTATGTCTGTTACCTTCTTAACAGGAGCTCCGCCTTTGGAAAATGTAAGCAGCTGGCTCG
Organism: Nitrospirota bacterium; assembly: GCA_016208845.1. Taxonomy (GTDB): domain Bacteria; phylum Nitrospirota; class Thermodesulfovibrionia; order UBA6902; family BMS3Bbin08; genus JACQXH01. The sequence continues at coordinate 9,143 of JACQXH010000138.1, forward strand.
TCAGGTTTTTGGCATGACGGCAAGCCTGCTCAGCATCACCCAGTATATCAAACAATTCATTCTTATCACTCGCACTGTTCTTCGCGAGTTCAATATTGCCTAAGATCGTGGTAAGGATATTGTTAAAATCATGCGCTATGCCCCCGGCCATTATCCCGATCGATTCAAGTTTTTCTATCTTCCTGTGCTCCTCCTCCATTTTTTTACGCTCGGTGATATCGCGGCACGATCCTTCCATCCCGGCGACATTACCGGCCTTATCCCGGTAAAGGTGGGAGTTATTGCTTACAATAATAGTGCTCCCGTCACTCCTTAATATATC
>JACQXH010000155.1 GCA_016208845.1 Nitrospirota bacterium
AGGATTGTGTTTACAAGGCAAAGTGGGGAATGGCAGAACACATCAATTTATTGGAAGAACAAGGGCTGCCTGTTCCGCCCAAAAATCCAAATCCCAAAATTATTGTCCAGAACGAGAGTAAATTAGTTGCTGCTTAAAATAATTCATACGTCTGCTAACCGGGCTCTAACGCTAATGCCTATTGAGGTTTTTAAATTCAAGATTTCATGAAAGTATCCGAAAAATAAAGAGATATGAACAATTTTAATATAAATAAAAAAGTAAACCCTAAAGGGTTGAAGAAAGACGAGTATGATGTAGTTATCATCGGCGCGGGGATAGGAGGGCTGACTTGCGGGTGTTATCTGGCAAAAGCGGGGATGAAGGTTTTGATTGTGGAACAGCGTTATAAAGTCGGGGGTAAAAAGAATTGCTTAATTTAATGCAATTGACTTGGGGAGCTAAGTGAGATTCAGTGAGCTTGTGAGGTTTTTGGAGGAGGATGGATTTAAGATTGTAAAAGAGAAAGGTTCCATAAGATATTATGGGATGCCTGGCTGGGAAAAGTTAATCCGTGTAGATTATCATGGTTCAAAAGAAGTTCCTACAGGGACATGTCATGCTATACTAAAAGCGGCAGGTATAAAGAAGAAATAATACAGAAGGGGGTTGAGAGAAATGATTGAATTAAAATATTCCTTAATAATAGAGGCTACGGAGGAACCGGATTATTTTGGATTTTATTCTCCGGACTTGGAGGGTTTTTCAGGAGGCTGACTTGCGGATGTTATCTGGCAAAGGCGGGGATGAAGGTTTTGATTGTGGAGAAGAATGCCAAGCCCGGAGGTTACTGCACATCGTTTAAACGCGGCGGGTTTGCTTTTGATGCGTGTGTGCATTCCTTAGGCAGTTTAAGAGAAGACGGCATACTAAGAACAATTTTGCGGGAATTGGATATTGAAAAGAGATTGGAGATAAAAAGAAACAACCCTTCGGACATTATTATCACACCGGATTTCAAAATCCACTTCTGGAATGATTTAGGTAATACCATTAAAGAATTTCAGGGCCATTTCCCTAAGGAAGCCAATAAAATTGAGGAATTTTTTAATTTTATAATTAATTGTCAAGGAATAACTTTCAGCAGGCTGGCGTCTTTGACGTTTCAATCATTGCTTGATAGATATTTCAATGACGAAAAATTGAAGGCTGTTCTGTCTCTGCTTCTGTTAGGCAATGCCGGTCTGCCTGCAAAGCAATTATCTGCAACTGTTGGGGTCTACATATATAAGGAATTTATGTTTGACGGCGGATACTATCCAGACTGCTCTATTCAGTCATTCCCGGACATTCTGGTTGCGCGGTATAAGGAATTTGGCGGAGATATTATTTTTTCCAGTACTGCAAAAAAAATAAAACTGCAAGATAATAAAGTCGAAGGGGTCGAATTGGTGAATAAGGGCTTTATTCCCTCTAAATATGTAATCTCCAACGCTGACGCAACACAAACATATACAGGATTGATAGGAAAAGAGTTGATTGGTGAAAAAACAGCAAATAAACTTAAAAGTATGGTTCCTTCGCATTCTGCATTTATTTTGTATTTAGGGACAGACGGCCAGACTAAAAATATCCCTAAGGACTCTATGTAAATAAAAAGAGATTGATAAATAACTTTATCAAAAAAATGGAGCATGTTTTTCCTGATTTATCGTCGCATATTATTTATAAAGATGCTGCTACTCCCAACACTTTACAGAGGTGGACACTAAACTATAAAGGCGCGGCCTATGGATGGGCATGGACGCCTTCGCAGTTTGCCACGCCCTCATTTACGAATAACTCATCTATCGAAAATTTATATGTCACCGGCCACTGGACTACACTGGCGCATGGTGTGGCAGGTGTCGCATACTTGGGTAGGGATGCGGCAAAAGAAGTTCTTACTCGGGCTATAGGATATGCGGCAATATTAACTAATTAGAGGCTGTTTGTAAACCTCTGATTTGTCATTTCCGTGAAACGGGAATCCAGAAAATATAAACTGGATTCCGGCTTAAGGATTGCCGGAATGACAGACAAAGTTAGTTTATGGACAGACGTTAATTAATGTAATAATTTGACATGGGGGATGAATGGATTTACTTAAACTAATAAAAGGGCGTTATACAGTCAGAAAATATAAAAAAAGGCCGATATCCAAGAAAACAATCATGAAGATCATTGAGGCGGGAAGATGGGCATCATCTGTACATGGATTTCAACCTTGGCGGTTTGTTGTAATAACAAACCGTTCATTAATCAATAGGATTTCCAATATCTTACTGAAAAAATCTAAAGTAATTCGATCAAGTGTAAATATGATTTTTTCTATAACAGGTAATACCATTGCCAATGCACCTGTTGTAATTCTAATTTATAATCAAAATATTTTTAAAGATGTTTCATATAAATATAATAGGACTCTCAAAAAAGAGAGCAAAGCCTTTTCTGATGGAGAGATAGTAAGAACAGCAGAATTGGCAGAAGTTGAATCTATTTCTGCTGCAATACAAAACATGATACTTGTAGCTCATGGATTACAAATAGGAAGTTGTTGGAATACGTTGCCTTTATTGTGTGAATCGGAAATTAACAAGCTTTTAGGAAGTAATGAAAGATTAATAGCAGTTTTAACCTTAGGTTATCCTGATGAAAAGAGTAAACGTTCTCCGAGAAAAGTCACTGATAAGGTTGTGGATTTTAGATATTAGAAAATAATCTTATGCAAAACATAAATTTATTTGCATTTTCTTCTATATTGGTTTTCATTTCCACTTCCTTTATGGCTATTTTTGTCCTATCACGAGGGAAGAAGAATAAAATCAATCAACTATGGGCAGTTTTATGTATTTTTGTTTCTATTTGGGGCGTAGGCGGGTTTAAGTTTTCGACTGTAACATCTAAAGAAGATGCATTTTTTTGGTGGAGGATTGCGAGTATCGGATCAATTTTTATACCTATTCTTTATTATCAGTTTGTATGCAACTTCCTTAATTTAAGGAAGAAGTACTTGACATTTATTCTTCTTGCTTCTTATATCCTCGGTTTTACTTTTTTGACGTTTAATCTCCTTTTTCCTGATAATTTTATTGGAGAATTAAGATTTGTATTTAACCAGATGTATTTCCCAAATTCATTCGATCAAAGAAATCCTCTATACTTCTTTTTTTATATTACCTTTTACTGGATTTTGCTTTTATATGCTTTTTTTCTGCTTATTAAGTCATATATAACGTCAAAAGGAATTCTTAGAAATCAATTGAAATATGTAATTATTGGTTCTGTCATTGGTTGGATTGGTCCTCATGGAGTCTTTTTAGTGATTTTTAACATTGCTGACATTTATCCATTTTCTAATATATTAATTGCAATCTATCCTATTATATTTACCTATGCAATCCTTCGCTATCGCTTCATGGACATCAAACTCATCTTCAGACGAACAATGGCGTATTCTCTTTCTGCCGGGCTTCTCACAGGCATTTTTGCGATGCTCATTATTACTGCAACAAATTTATTGTCTACTTACGTGAAGTTAAGCTCTCTCAAGATCAGCGTTTTTGCGGTACTGTTTATCGCTCTTCTTTTTAACCCCCTCAGGAATAAAATCCAAAAAATCATTGACAGGGTCTTCTATAAGAAGACGTATGATTATTATGCAACTATGAAAAAGGTCAGCCATGACCTGGTCTCGATGTTTGAGCTGAAAAAGATATTCAATTATGTCGGAGAGATGCTTTACAGCACTATGAATCTGAGAAGCATTTATATCCTTGCCGCAGCTCCAAGCGGTAATTTTGAGGCGGTCTATCACATGGCATATGGCAAAGAAAAGGCAGTCGAAAAACAAGACATGGCTAAATCTACCGGCAAGGGCCTGCTTTGGATAGACAGGGACTGCTATATCATGAAAATGCTGAAGACCCCGGATGACGTTATAATCAAATATGACCTGCCTGCCACTGTTGACATTCACGGAGAGGAAGCGGTTACGAGCGTTATAAACACCATGAAGGCCTTTCAGGGAGAGGCGATAGTGCCTGTATTTGTTGATAACGCGCTTGCCTTTCTCATTATCCTCGGAGAGAAAAGGTCTGGCGATCTGTTCTCTGATGAGGACATAAGCTTTCTGAACACTATAGGCAATCAGGCGGCAATTGCGATAAAGAACGCGAACCTGTACACGGAAAAACTGAATTCTGAAAAGTTTGCTTCAATGGGTGTCATGTCCTCCACCTTTGCCCATGAGATAAGGACGCCCCTTACGTCCATTAAGACGTTTGCCCAGCTCATGCCTGAAAAATGGGAGGACGTTGAGTTCAGGGAGGTATTTTCAAAACTTGTTGTGGATGATGTGGCTCGGATAGACAGCCTTATAAAGGACCTTTTGCATTTTTCATCAGGCAAAGACCTTTCTTCCATGGAGAAAGTTAATGTAACTTCGCTTATGAATGAGGTGCTGGACCATCTGAAAAGCAAACTTGAACTTGATAATAAGCAGATCAGGGTTGAGAAAAAATATGACGGTACAAAGGTCATAGTTCAGGGCGATGCAAAGAAGCTGACTCAGGCGTTCAGCAATATAGCTAACAACGGATGTCAGGCCATTGAAGAGCAGGGTGTGCTCGCTGTAAATATCACGCCCAACGGCGAGAATGTGAGTATATCTATCAGCGACACCGGCAAAGGCATATCCGGAGTGGAGATCGACAAGATATTTGATCCATTCTTTACTACAAAGCCGATGGGCATCGGGCTCGGGCTTGCGATATGCAGGAAGATAGTGACAGACCACAACGGCACTATAGCAGTCACGAGCGAGATCGCACGGGGTACGACTTTTACCATATCGCTGCCGCTTATGAATTAAAACATAGAGGTGGATAGTCTGTAGGTGTTTAGGTGGATAGGGGAGGAAGAACCTTGCGGGATCACACAAAGCTCAGAGCATTTGAACTGGCTGATGAAATTGCGATTCTCACCTATCGCGAAACAAGAAAATTCCCCAAAGACGAAATTTATGGATTAACTTCTCAAATGAGAAGGTCGGCTGTATCGGTTCCATCGAACATAGTGGAAGGATGTGCACGTGAAAGTCACACTGAGTTTCTTCGTTTTATTGAAATAGCGTTTGCATCTCTAAGGGAGTTGCGTTATCAGTTCGGCTTATCGAGGCGTTTAGGATACTTTGATGAAAACAGTTTTACCGGCTATGACTCAAAACTTGTAGAGACCGAAAAGGTATTGGGGTCGTTGATTCGTTCTTTGCGCAGTCCTAACAGACTACAGACTAAACAACCTAAATAACTGTGATGACCCCTCGAACCCTTTTTTAATATGCATTTTGTATTAGCAACAAGAAATAAAAATAAGATCAATGAGATGAAGGCGATCCTGCAGGAAGCAGGGATGTCTGTCACTGTACATTCTCTCGATGATTTTCCGCAGTGCGGAGATGTGGTGGAAGACGGAACGACCTTTGAGGCAAATGCGGTTAAAAAAGCTGTTGCAATCGCAAACTGCACGGGCATGGCCGCGATAGCCGATGACTCCGGGCTTGAGGTGGATGCGCTCGGTGGAGCGCCGGGCGTGTATTCAGCGCGTTATTCTGGAGACTCTGCGGACGATACAGCAAATCTTAATAAACTGCTTAATGAAATGAAGGGTGTGCCCTATGAAAAAAGGACTGCGAGGTTTGTCTGCTGTATAGCAATGGCCTCAGGCGATGATGTTAAGACATTCTTTGGTTACGCAGACGGCAGGATAGGGACCGAGCCTAAAGGGAAGAGGGGTTTTGGGTATGACCCTGTATTCTATCCTGATGGGCATGACAGGACCTTTGCCGAGATGAGCGAAAGTGAGAAGAATTCGATGAGCCACCGGTATGCGGCGCTCATGAAATTGGCAAACTATCTGAAGAAACAAGTTTAGCCACGGATTGACCCGCCTACCGGACGGGCAGGCACAGATAAACACGGATCTGCCTGACGGCAGAAGGATAAACAAAAACAAGAGAAGAAATATTTGTTTGTTGTTTGTGAATGACACCCGGTCCACTTATTTGCAACTTTTTCGGAGCTGACCCAAAATAGTTAAGTTGATCCAGGCTATAGGGTGCGTAAATAGAGGAGATTTTAATAATATTTCCCGTCCCGGCGGATCCGATGGGGCGGAAAGGGCAAAAAAACCACCTTTCGTCTTTCTCATGCTTCCCCCCTTGGTTTTTTCTCGTGACAAACGCCGCAAGGTAAGCTTATAATTTCCTATTAAGGGACGGCTGCTCTTTTTCATTTTCCCTGCATAGTATGGATATAATTAGCTGTATGGCAAAATAAAAAAAAGACAGATAATGAAAGCGCGCAAGAGGAGGAGTTATGGAAATCACAAACATTGAAACAATTCCCGGCAAGAGGATCACTACACATTATGGATTGGTTTGCGGCAGTACTGTTCGCTCTAAGAATGCATTTAAGGACATCGGAGCTACCTTTAAAAACATATTCGGGGGGGAACTGAAAAGTTACACAGATCTTCTGAATGAGAGCCGTCAGGAAGCCATAAGCCGGATGATTGAGCATGCCACAGCCCTGGGAGCCAACGCTATAGTAAATGTCCGTTTCGCCACGTCCGACGTGGCATCCGGCGCCGCGGAAATATACATCTACGGCACCGCGGTCAAAGTGGAATAGGAGGGATTATCATGGAAGATCTGATTGAATGGGGGATTTGGATTTCACTCTTTGTCATTTCCTATTTTATCGGAACTTACAGAGAGAAGGCTCATTTCGCGAAAATAGTTGACAGGGAAAAAGCACTGGTCCTGCTTCCGGCCTTAAACATGAAGTGCCCGGAAGACTGCGCCGTTGTCAGCTCGAAGCTGGTAATGGGCAATGTGGTGATCGCCGGTGATTTCTTTAAACAGGTAGTCGCGAAGTTGGCCAGTATTTTCGGCATGAGGATCTCTGTTGCAGAAGCCCTGATGGACAGGGCGCGCCGCGAAGCGGTCCTTCGCATGAAAGA
>JACQXH010000132.1 GCA_016208845.1 Nitrospirota bacterium
CCGGTTCAAGAATATTGTGCCCTCCGAACGGCAGGAGACTTCCTCCTATAAAAGCGACATCAGCTTTTGAATAAAGATGTGCCAGCTCCCCTATGGTATCAAGCAAAATTACATCTGAATTTTGTGTTCTGAGTTCAGAACGTCTTATATAGCTCAGACCTCGTTTTATTAAAATATCCTCCACCTCATTAAATCTCTCCGGGTGTCGCGGAGCAAGTATAAGCCTTAGATCAGGGATATCTTTTTTTGCATGTTCAAATGCATCAAGAACGATTTCGTCTTCGCCCCTGTGAGTGCTTCCGGCAAGAATAATGCGGCCCTTGAGGGCCTCGGGCCATGAGGCAGATTCCTCGGGGCTCAGTGCAATATCAAACTTAAAATTCCCCGTTATCTCTATTCTGTATTTATTAGCGCCGATAGAGATCATCCTTTCTGCATCAATAAGGCTCTGTACGGAAAGCAGATCCATAAATGAGAACGTTTTTTTCATGAAAGGTTTTAATCTCCTGTAGCCATTAAATGATCCGGGAGATATCCGGCCGTTCAAAAGGACCACACGCGCCCCGGCCTTTTTTAGGGTCCTGAACAGGAAGAGCCAGAGCTCTGTCTCTATTGTTATAAATATCAGGGGATTTATGGCCCTTACGACCCTTTTTACGCAAAGGCCGGTATCCCTGCGATCTTAAGTCCGGGATATTCCTTCCGGAAGGCCTTTAAAAAGGGCAGGGCAGCAATAACTTCTCCGACTGACACCGCATGGATCCATACATCCGCACGTTCATATGAAGACATCCCGAGCCTTTCCCTAAGATATGCCAGCCTGTTTTCAGGTCCCTTTTTAAGCAGCAGCACAGGGGAATAAAGTATAAGCGACAGAAGTGAGATAAGATTATATATTAGAAACATCTTTTCCAAACTGGGATTGATAGAGGTATTTATAAATCCCGTCTTTTTTCAGAAGCTCTTCGTGAGTGCCGGATTCAACGATCTTTGCTTTTTCAAGGACGAGTATCTTATCGGCCTTTCTTATAGTGGAGAGGCGGTGGGCAATGACAATTGTCGTCCTGTTGCTCATCAGGTTGTCAAGCGCCTTCTGGACGATAATCTCTGAAGCAGTGTCAAGGGATGAAGTGGCTTCATCAAGAATCAGGATCGGGGGATTCTTCAGCAGGGCGCGCGCTATGGAAATTCTCTGTTTCTGCCCGCCTGAGATCTTTACGCCCCTCTCGCCGATAACCGTATCATATCTATTGGGCATCTCCATGATGAAATCATGCGCATAGGCCGCCTTTGCCGCTTCAGTTATTTCCTGATCAGTTGCTTCAGGCTTGCCCATGGCAATGTTCTCCCTGACCGTTTCATTGAACAAAATTATGTCCTGGCTCACTATACCGATATTTCTTCTCAGGGATTCAAGGGTGGCATCGTTGATGTTCACGCCGTCGATCAGTATGGCGCCGCTGAGAGGATTGTAGAACCTTGGGAGCATATCAACCAGAGTTGTCTTGCCCGCCCCGCTCTTGCCCACAATTGCTATAAGCTCTCCTTTATTTACACTGAAGGATATCTCTTCAAGAACTTTCCTGTCTGTGCCGGGATATACAAAAGTTACTTTATTGAAAACCAAATCACTGCTTATGGCTGGAAGGTCTTTTGTACCGTCTTTTTCAGGCTCATGGTCCAAAAGGTAGAACATCCTGTCGGCTGCCGCGCGTGCCTGCTGGAAGTTGTTATTAGCGCTTCCAAGCCTCCTGAGCGGGGTATACATCATCCCGATAGCGGCAAAAAATGAGAGGAGATCTCCCATTGTCATCTGGTTATTAAATACCAGCGCCAAACCATAGGACATTATTGCTGTGGACCCGGCCCCTGTTATGATCTCATGAAGGAGCGAGGAATATTCTACTGTGCGGGCACCTTTTATGGCGATCCTGTAATTTCTGGTATTCTCTTCATTGAATTTATCCTCATGAAGTCTTTCGCGGTTAAAACCCTTTATCATCTTGATGCCTGTTATACTTTCCGACAGCCTTACCATCAGTCCTGATATCTGTTCCTGGGTCTTCTTGCTTATAGTTTTCATCTTTTTCCCGAACTTGCCGATAACAAACAATGAGAACGGCAGCACGGTCACAGCGATCAATGCGAGGTCCCATCGCTTGATAAATGCTATCGCAAGAAGGACAATGAAGGTTGCTCCCTCAACAAGAACGTCCTTGACAGAATATCCCAGCAGACCCTGCATAACGTTTGAATCATTTATTACCCTTGAGATCAGTTCGCCGGAAGGTTTATTAACATAAAAATTCATCGGGAGCTTTATGAGTTTCCTGAAAAGCTGGTCCCTCACGTCCCTGACGACCTTGGCGCCGACTGCGCGCATGAGAAAGGAATGCGCAAATGAAAATAGCCCCTTGAGTGTAAAAAAACAGACATACAAAAACGGAAACATGGATATGTTCATGTCCTTGTTTAAGGTGCCGTCTATGACCGGCTTGATATACCATGCCATGGCTCCGGAGATGCCCGAGGTCAAAAGGCTGAAGAAAATGGCGATTACAACTATCCACCAGTAAGGTTTGAGATATCCTATTAAGCGCTTATACTGTTCCATCCTGTCAATTGGCCAACGATCGATGCCACTCGGCCCGAGGCTGTCTTTCCTCCCATAATATTTTTGATTTTTTGCAGGTTAGATGTCATCTCCTGCCTGTATACATCGTCAGTGATTATCCTCTTAAGCTCTGAAAATATCTTTTCAGAGGTTGCATCTTTCTGAATTAATTCCCGGACCACTTCTTTACCGGAGAGAATGTTGACAAGAGAAATAAACCTGATCTTTATCAGCATCCTTACTATAAAAACCGAGATCGGTGAGACCCTGTAAAAGACCACCATAGGCGTGCCCAGGAGTGCTGTCTCCAGAGTTGCCGTGCCAGAGGCCACCGCAGATGCCTCGGCGCTTGCCACGGCTTCAGAAGTGCGGTCATACATTATCCTGACGTAATCAGGCAGATTTATATCAAGATGTGTCCCTGAAACAAGAGGGACGATTATCTGTATCTCAGGGAATGACTCATGGATCTTTTCAGCTACTTCTTTAACAAGCAATTGGTGACGCCTGATCTCTGTCGCCCGGCTTCCGGGCAAAATTGTTATGGCTTTTTTAGAAGGGTCCAGTCCGAGCATCTCTTTCAACTCTTCCTTTGTTTGAGTAAAATTGATCGTCTCTGCAATAGGGTGTCCGACAAATTCGCATTCGAGCCCGGTGTTTCTATATATATCCACTTCAAATGGAAAGAGCACGGCTATCTTGTTCACAAGCGATGCGATCTTTCTGGCCCGTCCCGACCGCCACGCCCATACCTGGGGACTCACATAATAGAGAATAGGGATGCCTGCTGCTTTTGCCTTTTTTGCGAGCGCCATATTGAAATCAGGGAAATCTATAAGCACAAGTATATCAGGTTTTGCCCTGATTAAAGTCTCTTTGGCTTTTTTGAAAGCGTTTTTTATATGGCCCCAGTGCCTGATCGTCTCTGTGAAACCGAAGGCTCCGGATACAGAGGCTATCAAATGCACCCCTTCGCTTTTCATGCGCTTACCGCCGATGCCGATAATTTTGACATCAGGCCACAGCCGCTTAATTTCACGGCTTAATAAGGCCCCGTACAATTCGCCTGAGGCCTCTCCAGCGCTTATCATAACCTTTTTTGACACCTGATTAAAATATCATTATCGGAAGGGTTAATTCAATTAATGTAACTACTCAGGTGGATAGACTGTAGGTGTTTAGGTGGATAGGGCAGTCCTAACAGACTACAATCTAAATACACTCGGTCATAAGTAAAAGCACATAAGGCACTTTAGACCAAATTTCAGCCGATAGTAGTCAGCCCCATCGACTTAAAATCTTTATCAAAAGACAGGGCCGGCATATTCTTGAGTTCTCCCGAAATAAGAACTCGTGAAAGAGCGTCTACAAAAGATATCTTCCTGTCTTTGCCATAAAGATTGAATAAGGCCATGGCTTGATAATGCTGGCTTTCTGTAGTGCAGAGGACTCTATAGATGTCAACCGACTGATTAAAAGCAAGCGCCTCGGAATATCCATACTGATAAAGAAGCACGGTCATTGCCTCGGAGATAATGAACCAGCATGTATATATGGCAATTTTGTTTTCCTCAATTTCTTTAAATAGTTCCAGTGCCCGCCTGTGTTTTGTATCCTTTTTTGAAAACAGTGCAACAAAGAAACTGGCATCGCAGTAAACTGCTTTAAGACCTTTTAGTGTCTTCATTGTTTTTTACCATATAATATGGACTTATAATTAACGGCTGCCGGCCGTGGTTTTCTTTTTGGTTCCGGCAGGGAATCGATCGACTTTAGAATGGCCTCGTAGCGGCTCATCTCCCCCGTCAGTTCAATCCGGGCATATTTTTTTCCTCTTCTGGTCAACTGAATAACTTGACCAGGCTGTATCAACTTGTCCAGTTGAGTTAACTTGGCTCTAACGTCGCTCAGCTTCATTTTCAATGCGGGCTCTCCCATAATAGCGCCTCCTAATTGTACAGATTAATGATAGTTTCACATAAATTGTACAGTTTGTCAAGCTTGGAAAAGTCAGGATAAATTCAATACTGCCCTATCACCTAAATTGGGCGATTCTTTAATGAAGACATAGAGCATTTTAAGGAAAAGTAATCACCTACCAAGTGTCATTCCTCCCGATGCTTCGGGATCGGGAATCCTTCTTAAAACAAGGAAAGATTCCGGATACCCAAACATCGGGCACAGGCAAGCGGGAATGACAAAAAAAGAATCGCTCAATTAAGGTATCAGTAATTCATTTGCGCTAAATTATTTTGAAGGCAGAAATTATTTATTGAGAGCCTTCAACAGGATGTTGGCAATATATGCCACTTTTTCCGGCGGCAATTCGGGATAGATCGGAAGGGAAAGCACGTCAGATGCCGCCGCGTCACTTTCCGGGAAATCATTTTTCTTGTGTCCGAGATAACTGAAGGCCTGCTGAAGATGAAGCGGGATAGGGTAGTAGACTACTGAGGATACGGCATTATCTTCGAGGGCTTTTTTTATCTCAGCCCTTTTATTGGTCCGAATGGTGTATTGATGGTAGACATGGTTCCTGTCATCTTTTTCCACCGGGCATTGAACCACGCTGCTTATGGCTGATGTATAGAGCTTTGCAAGACCTGCTCTGGTCTGATTATAGCTGTCTATATGCCTCAGCTTTATCCTTAAGATCGCCGCCTGGATCTCATCAAGCCGGCTGTTATAGCCGATAAAGCTGTGGTTGTATGCTGAAGCGCTCCCATGGTTGCGCAGGAGCCGCACCTTTTCATATATTCCCTGATCATTAGTTATCAGCATGCCGCCGTCCCCGTAAGCGCCAAGATTCTTGCTTGGATAAAAACTGAAACACCCGGCATCACCGATGCTTCCTGCAGCTTTATCTTTATATCTTGCGCCAAAGGCCTGAGCGCAGTCCTCGATGACCTTGAGATCATAACTGCGCGCCATATTCATTATCTCATCCATATCCGCAGGCAGGCCGAACAAATGTACGGGAATAATTGCCTTTGTTTTTGATGTTATCTTTTTTTCAATTTGAGAAGGGTCAATGTTGAGTGTATCCTTATCTATGTCTGCGAAGACCGGTATGGCCCCGACATAAGCTATCGCCTCGGCAGCGGCTATGAATGTGAAGGGAGTAGTTATTACTTCATCGCCTTCTTTAATGCCGACTGCCCTTAGACTCAGATGGAGGGCGTCTGTACCTGATGCAAGGCTGACTGCATATTTGACGTTGTGATATCCGGCTATTTCTTTTTCCAGGGCTTCGACATTAGCTCCGAGAATAAAGTGTCCGCTCTCCAATATCTGTTTTACGGCATTTTCTATTTCAGGTCTGAGCGCATTGAACTGGGCGGTGAGGTCCAGCATTGGTATCGGTGTTTTTTTCATTATGGACGATTCCTTGTTTGCTTTATGATTTCACTTCGTTGTTTATCATCTCCGATATTCTGAGCGCCACATCTAATGCTT
>JACQXH010000034.1 GCA_016208845.1 Nitrospirota bacterium
GTCATTCCGGCTTGTCCGGAATCTTTCCTCTGCTGAATCTTTGAAAAAGAAGGATCCCCGACGGGGCGGGAATGACATCAATGTGTCATCATGGCTGTTTTATGGACTTTGACGTGACCGTGATTATCTGCTTATATTCTATTACATTTCATATTAATAATAGGTTATAATTTATAACATTATTATTAAAAAATAGGTTATAAAATATTACATCATGTTTAAGCGAACTATTGAGAAATATTTTCTTGAATGGAAAAACAGACAGAAGAGAAAACCTCTTGTCATCAGAGGCGCAAGGCAGGTAGGCAAGACATCGGCTGTCAATCTTTTTGCGCATGAATATTTCAATACTTACATATATATAAATCTGGAACTGGAAGACAATCTCGCCCTGTTCTCAAGAATGAATCCGGTTCGTGAATTGCTTCAGGCTGTCCAGTTAAAATTCAATAAAAAGATTATACCCGGTGAAACACTCATCTTCATCGATGAAGTACAGAATTCCAGTATTGCAATGAACCAGCTCAGGTATTTCTATGAGGAGATGCCCGGCTTGCATGTTGTTGCTGCGGGATCATTGCTTGAAGTAAAAATGAAGACAGAAGGGTTTTCATTCCCTGTGGGGAGAGTCGAATATTGCTATATGCATCCGGTTACTTTTGAAGAATTTCTCTCTGCTATGGGAGAAAAGGAGATGCTTGAATATATAAATTCCATCAGACCCGGCAGCAGCATATCACCTGAAATCCATACTACACTGATGAGAAAATATCACGAATACCTGCTGGTCGGCGGGATGCCGGAGGCAGTTGCCCGGTATGCTGAAACAAAATTACTGATTGATGTAGACCCTGTGTATGAATCCATATTGACAGGCTTCAAAGATGATGTTTTGAAGTATGCCAGTCTTGCCAGGGCAAAATACATTCAATATATCGTAGAGCATGCATCAAAATATATCGGGCTTCCTGTTAAGTATGAGAATTTCGGGGGCTCAGGTTTTCGCAGCAGAGAGATGAGCGAGGCCTTTGACGTGCTTGAAAAAGCAATGATCATCAGCAGGGTTTATGCTTCTGCATCAAAACAGCTTCCGATAGTTAATAATTTGAAGAAAGCGCCGAAGCTTTTGTTCTTAGACACCGGGCTTGTCAATTATCAGGTAGCACTAAGGACAGAGATAATAAACATACAGAACATCAATGCCGTATATCACGGTCAGATCGGCGAACAGATTGTGGGGCAGACCTTACTGTCGCTTTCAACACGAAAAAATACAAACCTGTCCTACTGGTACAGAGAACAAAAAGGCTCTATTTCCGAGATAGACTATCTGGTAAGCTCGCACAACAAGCTAATTCCCGTTGAAGTCAAATCGGGGAAATCCGGGACCTTAAGGTCTCTTCATAACTTTATGGATGAAAGCAAAAATAAATTTGCAATCAGAATATATTCCGGAATAATGGGTATTGAAAAGATACGCACTCCGAATAAAAAACAGTTTGCCTTGTTTTCAATACCATTTTATCTGCTAAATCGTATTGAGCAATTGCTTGAGGATGTTGTATAGAGAATCAATTACAGAGCTTTAATTATTAACTGAAAGTAACTATCCTTTAATCATCTTATGCCGGATTTTTAAGTTCATTTATAGCCTTGGTAGTCTAAGGATACAATATTATTAAGTTTTTGATAAAGGCATGGGTTTAATCATGATTGGAGGTAATGGGCAAGCTGACCGCTTATACCAAACAGCTCGACATGGTCATGTACAATAATGCGGTAACGGATATGTTCATTGAGGACTTTGTTCGGGACCATATAAAGAAGTGAATAGTAGTTAGTGAATAGTGAATAGTAAAAGATTATATTAATGTTGTGGACGTCGAATTAAGCTGTCACTCCATTCACTTTTTCACGTTGCAAGTAAAATATCAACAGGAAGATTTTTTCTGTCCGCTGTCTTGAACCATTCTCTCAGTTGAATGTTTTCACTTTTAAGTTTTGTCATATTCAGCGCTTTCTCTATCGAAAAAAGCAGCTGCTCTTTTCTGAACGGTTTTGTGATGTAATCGAACCCGCCTTTTTTCATTGTCTCGAGTCCATGTTCGGCCGTGCCATATGCAGCGGTAATAATTACCGGGATGTTACTGTCGATCTCCCTGATCTTTTCGAGAAGCTGTATGCCGTCTATCACCGGCAGTTTCATTTCCGCTATGACGAGCGATATACAATCTTTTCTGACAATATCGAGCGCCTCCAGGGGATTGTTGGTGACCAGAGGTTCATATGGAGTATTTCCCCTGATAAGAATGCTCATAAGTTCGAGCATCTCTGGTTCGTTGTCTACTATCAATAATCTTTCTTTCATGGTTTTAACCTTCCCATGCGTTAACAACAAACACAGGGCAGGGGGCCTGTCTAATTACTTTTTCCAAAACATTATCGCCAAGGAGTTTGCTAATCCAATTTTTATTCTTCCTGGAGCCCATGATAATTACGTCGCACCTTTCCTCCTCAGCTGCTTCAATAATCTTTGCGGGGACATCTCCTTCTTCGAGCCTTGCTTTTATAAATCTTCCCTCGGACTCTGCAAGTCCCTTTAGTTCAGATACAGCCTTTTCTCCTCCGCTGTTCAGCGCATCCTCAATATTTTTGATGCCGGTCAAGTTTAAATCTCCTTCATATGAAGGTATTACCTTAACAACCGTTATCCAGCATTTTTCATCATTTGCAAGCTGTAGACCCTGAACAAGGACATTTTTTGAGCCGTTTACTGCTATAAGCACTTTTCTGTAGCCTTTCATATCGCTTCTCTCCATTTTCCTATTTCAAATTTTAAATTCATGTCACCTCGCCACAAGTATCGGACAGCCGGCATGTATAATCACTCTTTCCGCAGTGCTTCCCATAATTGCCCTGTTTACGCCCCTGTACCCGTGACTTCCCATGACTATCAAATCATTTTTGTTATTCTTTGCGGCCTCTATTATTTTTTCCGCCGCCTGCCCTTCCTCTATCATGGTTTTTACAGATACGCCCTGTGAAAAAGCCAGATCTTTTGCTCCGTCCGTAATTTTTTGGGCCTCTTTCAGCAGGCTCCTTTTTATCGAATCGGTTTTAAAAAAACCTATCATCTCTTCATAACGGGGTATCACATAAAGTACTGTTACCTCAGCCCCGTCAATCTTTGCCAGACTGCATGCGCGGGTCAGCGCCTTTTTGCCTGATTCTGAGGCTTCAAACGGGACCAGCACAGAGCTGTAAACGCCGGTGCATTCGGTGCAGTGTTTCTTCACAATAAGTACGTCGGCATGAGAATTGACAATGACTTGAGAAGTTACGCTTCCCATGAGCAGTCTGTTTATACCCTTTCGTCCGTATGTTCCGAGCACAATAAGGTCTGCCTTCTTTTCCCTTGCAATATCGACAATGACAGTAGGAGGGTCTCCTTCACAGAGCAGGGACTGCACCTCTATGCCGAATTCCGAAGTCAGCATTTCCTTTGTCTGGACGCACGCCTTTTCGCCGACCTTTAAACGCTTTTCCAGCTGCTCCGGGGCAATCCCGAATTCTTCAGTGTCAAAATAGACGGCGTGTGCCATAATGAGTTTGCCGCCATGTCTCTTTATCCAGTTCGATGCCTCTATAAGGGCTGCTTTGCTGTATAGAGAATCATCGAACCCGACTAAAATCGTTTTATACATATTTCCCTCCGGTGATGTCACACCGGGCTGATGAGTTTCCATTTCCTCATCATGTATTTCAGTCTTTGCCATTAGTGAGCCCCCCCACCTTTTCTGAATATGAGACCCACTCCAAAACCGGCTCCAAGCGCAGCAACTATTGATATTATCCCGTATAAGGCCGCTTTATTTTTAGCCATATCAAAAAGCGTTTTCACGATTCCGACCTGCTCCACAAGTACATTTGCATCTGCCTTCTCTGCAACCCTGCCGTCCTTAACCGCATATACAGTGACGGTATAATTACCCGGAGACGCCTGAAAGGGCCAATCAAGCAGGATATAATAATCCTGTCTGCCATTTTTGCTGGTTGTGGAGATTTTGCCGTGTGAGGTGCTATACAATTTTGAAGATTCTTTGAATTTTACAAACTCGTTAAACCATCTTGTTTTTTCATTTTCGTTTTCAACAGGCTTGATCTCTATATGCTTTTCCAATGCTGTGTAACCTATCAGATATTTTTCTATCTCATCCTTACTCAGAAGGTCTTCAATTTTCTTCGTGCTGTGCAGGAAATACAGGTTAGGCACATGTTCGAATTCCAGGCTTCCAACATTCATCCATAAAAAACCTGCCGCCTTACCCTTTTTCTTTAATGCCTGATGCCCTTCAGGAGAGGTTATTTTAATGATCAGATCTGTGCCAGGATCAGAATTGCCTTTTACGCTCACAGTGCTGCCGTGATAAAAGAAATCTATCTTTATGTGATCATGGTTGGCCTTTATTGTCAGATCTGCCGACGCGTCAGCCGTGTATATGAGCAGTCCAAGTATGGATACCCCTAATAATGCAAGCAGACTTAAGATCGCAAGAATTACGGTCTTTGTTTTTTCCATATTAGTGTCCTCCCGCTTGAGATATTAGCAGCGACGGGGTCAATGTGAGGTCAAAAACTATTTTTACAGTAACAGCAAGCACGATAACTGCAAGGATCACCTTGAGCTGTTCTCCTTTAAGTTTTCTTCCAAAGACCGCGCCTACTTGTGCGCCGACGGTCGAGCCCAAAAGCAGCAGGACCGCAAGAATAAAATCCACATTATGATTTGTATATGCCTGTAAAAATGTGACCTCTATGCAATTGAACAAAATCTGGAAGAGGCTTGTCCCAACAACAACATGCATCGGCATTCTCAATATATACACCATAACCGGCACCATCAGAAAGCCGCCGCCCACTCCCATTATTGCGGCAAGAACGCCGACAAACCCGCCGAAGATGACCGGGAGCAGTGCAGAATGAGTGACTCCTGATTTTTCAAAATGAGTTTGTAAAGGGAGTGACTTTAAAAATTTTCCCACCGAGGACTCTTTTTCTGTTTTTACCTCATGTGTTTTATTTTTCTTAATGCTGTTTAAGCTTTCGATCAACATGTACGTGCCGACAATGCGCACTCCGGCAAGACCGCCTACGAAACCGCCGATAAGGAGATACAGTCCCATCTTGAAATCCACATTGCCTAAGCGCCAGTGGGCGTATGTCCCTGACGTTGATGCGGCAACTATCTGGTTTGAGTCTGTCGCAGCGGCAACCGTTGACGGTATGCCGAACATTATCAAAAGCGGCGTCATCAGGAATCCACCTCCGACTCCGAATAAACCTGATAGCAGACCCACTGCAAGTCCAAGACCTACAGGAATCAGTATGTTGATGCTGGTTAATGCAACCGGTAAATAAAGGTACATGAAATTCATCTGCCTGTCTCCTTGCTGATAAAATAATTACACTGCATAGACCTGCCTCCCCATGGTTACAATGGGTCTTGAGGCTGTTCTGACGAGCTTTTGTAAATCGCTTGATGAAATATCGCTGTTATCGGCTACGCTAGGACTGAGAATCACCATGTCAACCGTATTTTTCTCTTTGAGAAAATCTTTTATTGCCGGAATGGCATCTAATGCTACCGTGTAGACTCTTGTAACAACGCCTTCGCCCCGGCATTTTTCCAAAAGAAGATTGAGTTTTCTTTCATATTTCCTGTCCAAATTCTCGGAGAGGACCACCCTTGCAGTGTCAAGCTCTCCTGCCTCGGCAAAAGTGACTGCGGTCATGAGGTCGTTGAATTTTTCCATAATCCCCTTCTTGTGAGCCATCAGGATGGTCACGTCCTCATTCATAGCCTTTGCAAGATCAACGGCATAGGAAAATCCTTCGTCAAAATCCTCATTCTGATAAGTAACGAATAAAATTTGTTTTCTCATGGTCACCTCCTAATTTCTGCAGTTTATAAATGCATTAACCATGCCATAGAAAATCTTATTGAATTTAAAGCATAATTTATCTGGGGTAAAAATGATGTTCATAATATGAACGGCACAAAAAGAATTATTGAGAGGGTATTGTTTAAGGTATCTTGGATTATTTTCTTGATTTTAAAGAGGATTGAATAAAGGGAAAGGGTAAATAATGGTGATGTTCAGAATCTGGACGGCGATGATGGCGCGTTCAATGATATTTTCAAGTTCTCTGACATTACCGGGGAAGCTGTAGTTTATCAAAATATTCATCGCTTCTTCTGAAATTCCTGTTATTTTTTTATTGGACTTTGGGAGGTGCTTTTGAAGGAATTAAACGGCCAGAGGTTTTATGTCGTCGATCCGGTCCCGCAGAGGCGGGATATTTATCTCCATTACGTTCAGCCTGTAGTACAGATCTTCCCGGAAACCCCCATCGGAAATAAGGCGTTTGACGTCCTGATTCGTAGCGGCGATAAATCTCACATCGACTTTTAACGGCTTTGTGCCCCCAACCCTGTAAAACTCGCCATCTTCAACAACCTTTAAGAGTTTTGCCTGCAGGTTTGGCGATAATTCGGAAATCTCGTCAAGAAAAAGCGTTCCTGTATCTGCAATTTCAACAAGACCCTGTTTAGTCATTACAGCGCCGGTGAATGCTCCCTTTTCATGCCCGAACAGCTCACTGGAGAGACGCTCCTCTGTCAGGGTTGC
>JACQXH010000133.1 GCA_016208845.1 Nitrospirota bacterium
ATCGACGCGATAATAGGCGCGCTTGGCCTTGGCGATATCGGCAAGCATTTCCCTGATACGGACATAAAATGGAAGGATGCCTCAAGTATTCAGTTGCTTTCACAAACTGTGGATTTGGTCAGGAAGAACGGTTTTGAGATCACATGGATTGATTCCATTGTCATTGCAGAAAAACCAAAGCTTGCGCCATTCATAGACCAAATGAAAGAGGGCATTGCAAGGGCCGGCATTCTATTAAGTTTAATTAATATAAAGGCCAAGACAAACGAGGGGATGGGTTTTACAGGCTCAGGTGAAGGGATAGCGGCACAGGCCGTGTGTCTTTTAAATCCAAAATCCCAGATATCAAATAACAAACAATAGCCAACTTTTGAAAGCCCAATTGCAAAACCTTTGGTAATTGGAATATATTTATGATTTGTTTATTGGTATTTGAAATTTATCAGGCATTATTTTTTGAATGAATTTTAAGCTATAATACTTTTAGGTTGTTCTCAAGGAGGTTTAATTGAAATATAAAGGCATCATTTTAGTAATCCTGATAGCTGTTGCAGCGAGTATGCTGATGTTTCTTCCGGAAAAAAGGGAATATAAAGAGATCGCATCTATAGGCAGCCCTGCTCCTGATTTTGAGATCAGGGATATAAGCGGCCGTTTATGGAAACTCTCTGATCTTAAAGGCAAGGTGGTGTTTGTAAATTTCTGGGCCACATGGTGCACCGTATGCAAGGCTGAAGCGCCTTTTAAAGAAAAGCTGAACGCGAGGATGCAGGGAAGGCCGTTTCAGATGCTCGGCATACTCTTTCGTGACGACCCGGCCAAAGTTGCGGGTTTTAGCTTTAGCTATCCCATACTGGTGAGCGACAACGGCGAAACAGCAGGCACTTACGGCATAACCGGCGTCCCAGAGACTTTTATCATAGACAAAAACGGCATTATCAGGGATAAGGCGGTTGGTCCGCGTGAGTGGGACAATCCGGAAAACATTGCTCTAATTGAGAAGTGGCTGTCTTCTGCTGGACCAGACGGCATTAAGGCTTGCACTTTCAATTCAGCAGTCAGGATTTAATGCCCTTCCAATACCTGCGAGCCAGATCGTCGATTGGGAGATGCAAACCGCCCATCTTTCTCACAAGATGATAGCTGTCAGGGCCGGCATAGGGTGGATAGGAAGAAATAACCTGCTCGTGCATCCACAATTCGGCTCAGGGATAAGGCTTGCGACAATACTGACCGATATGCCCCTAAAAGAGGACCTTCCCATCGAAAGAAACTGCGGCAGCTGCAGGGAATGTATTGAAATTTGCCCCGTATCAGCGATTGAAGAATCCCACAGGGAATGGAATAAAGCGGCCTGTCTTGAAAAATTAAAGTTCTTTGCGCGGGCCCATAATGTAGGACAGTATATTTGCGGCCTCTGCGTAAAAGCTTGCAGGCCTCAGGCAATTTGATCCTGTACCCGGAAAATGCAATTGACCACAGAGGACACAGAGATTTAAGAATTTGGAATTGAAATTTGTAAATTTAAAAATTCCCGCCTCGGCGGGTCCGCTCGAAGAGTCGCCGGGGAGGCCTGTGGCGGACAAACATTTTCTTCAAGATTAAAATTTAAAAACTCTGTGTCTTCTGTTGTTTCCTAAAGGCATTATTTTGGTAAAAAACAACAGATAGGCAAAAGATCTGGATCAGATAAAAAAGATGAGCGATGAACACGAGAAACTGAAAAAAATTTCGATCAGCGTCGAGGAAGAGGTCCTTGAAGCCCTTGAGGAGCTTGCAAAAGAGTATTCAAAAGAGACCGGTCAGAAATGGTCGCGGGGCGCTGTCATACGGGTTGCACTTAGCGAATTTTTCAGCAGACGGGGGAAGATTTTGTGATTGACCCAAATAGTGTAATTAACCACAGAGGACACAGAGGAACACATTAATAATTAAAGGGGAAAGATTTATTTTATAGTTTTTCTCTGTGCCTCGATGGTAAATAAACATCTCATGACTCTTCTAACTCACTCACCTCTGCCGCACATCTCTTGCGATAGCTTACAAGGTAGTCCTTGAATCTGTTTGGCAGGAGCCATCTGACGCCCAGCTTCTCAGCCCATTTGATCGCACCATGATCTATTGTGACGAGCAGGGCATCGAGCTCAAATGCGAGCAGTATCAGGTCGACATCCTCTTTGCTGTCAATGATGCCTTCCCTGAGGGCTTCCCGGTAATTTCTCCTCAGGGTCTGGATGACCTCTTTTTCATCTCCTTTGGAGACATTTCTTACCGCCTTTTCCGCGGCCCTAAGCCCTTTATTGATCCTTTCCCGCAGGTCCTCAATCAACTCATAAAGAAGAAATGCGGGAGTGCTCAGCTCATGTTTTTTAGGGGGTTTTTGACGGATGAGAGTCAAAAAATCCCCTGATATTTTCTTCTCATCTACAAAATTGAGGAGTTCCTGAAAGATAGAAGGTGGCATGTAGAATTCGAGTGCAGGGATGTCTGCGGCTATGGAAATAAAACTTTCGATCGCCTCTGTCGGGGTATCGCCAAAGTCTGCGCGCACATCGGGATTTACAAATATGCTTGTATCAAGGACGACCTTTTCTTTTTTATACCTTGCATGTTCCATCGAGGTCCAGGGACATAGTGTTCCACTGTTTGCAATCCGGGCATCTGCCATTCCACTCCAATGAGTTGTAGCCGCATTGAGGACAGCAGTAGGAAGATATGATAAGGGGTTTTTCAGGCTTTGTCAGGGCCCTCCTGAACTCTTCAGCGGCTTTGTCATACTGCATGCGCCTCTTGTAAATGTTCCCAAGCAGGATATGAGCGTCAGGATAATCCACAGCTGTCGTATCTATGCCCGTGATTGCTTCGAAGGCATAGTCTATCATCTCAAGGCGATAGTAGAGTTTGGCTAGCAGAAACTGGAGCTTTGTATCCCTTGGATTTTTCTGAATGCCTTTCTGGTAAATGTCTATGATCCTGCCGGGCTCTCCAATATCGATATAAAAATCCTCAAGCCGCGCCAGAAAGACCAGCGACGCGGTGACCTCATATCCCTTCATCAGGAGGTTCTCTGCCTCGTCAGTGTCATTGTCCCTTGAATATGATTCTGCAAGGGCCAGGTATGCTGCCACAAAATCCTTATTGACCCTGATGATATTTCGCAGGATCTTTTTTGCCTTGTCCCTCTCACCCCTTTCAAGATAAAAACGTCCAAGCTCATATTTGTAGCCGAGAAGGTTTTTGTGTTCCTGCTGTTTTTCTTTATCCGGGATATCGCTTTTCAGTATTTTATATTGAACATCCAGGAGGGCCTCCCATTTCCGGGTCTTTTCGTATATTTCCCTTTTTCTGTAGAGCGCTTCCGGATTCTCATCGTCAGATTCAAGGATATTATCAAGATACCTTAAGGCCTCCTGCCATTTTTCCTCTGACTCAAAGACCTTTTCAAGGGAAAGCAGCACTTCAACGCTTTGGGGCCTGATCTCCTTTGCCTTGAAATAAAATTCTTTTGCCGAGATAAAATCGCCGGTTTCAAAAGCTATGTCCCCCCGCCTCAGCAGGGCATTGACGTTAAGCGGCTCTTCTTCAAGAATGCGGTTAAAAAACTCAGTCGCTTCCTCATAGCGGCTTCCAAAAAAGGCATCAAGGCCTTTTGAATAAGCCTCCTGTATCTTTAAATCCTTTTTATTCTGACGCAGGCTCTGCCAGTTCTCTATATAACGTTTTGCATCCCTGAAGGCAACGACTGTCAGCGCTATGCCGGCCCCAAAGACACTTGACATAATTATGAGGGCTATCCACGGGACCTGATATATGGTTTGTTCGCTCAGCTTTAAGGTAACGGGCTCATTATTCAGGATTGCAAGATATCCCATAGCGGCAAGAAATATTATAAATATGAAAATCGTGAATTTGGCCATTTTTAAAGTTTACCTTTACAAACTATAACAAATAAAAATTATTAAGTCATTGTAAATATCGTATAGATTATCTCCCTATTGCATATGAACAGCGTCATTCAGGCACCGGTATTCTCGGGGCATCAAGCCAGAGCTTTTCCAGTCCATAATATTCCCTGCTCTCTTCCTGGAAAATATGGATAACAACATCTCCGTAATCGAGCAATACCCATCGCGCGTGATCAAGCCCTTCTACCCCGAGAGGACGCATTTTACTTTTAGAAAATTTATCCTCTATTGCATCTGCGATTGTTTTTACCTGCGTCGAGCTTTCTGCAGAACAGATAATGAAATAATCCGTAAAAGATGAGACGTCTTTTAACTCGAGGATCAACGTATCTTTGGCTTTTTTGTTGGTGGCTATTCTTGCAGCTTATACAGCCTTTTCTTTACCGCTTAGTAAGGTATTTCCTCCTTTTGTTGCGTAAAGCGTGAACCGTAAGGTGTTAAACACCTGTTACTTGTTACGCGTCACTTGTTACTTTTTATACAACCTATTAGAAATTATATAAGATTCTACAGATTCAGGCAAGAGATATTTTATTTGCTTTCCTTTTTTGGACAGATGTCTGATGACAGAGGCTGAGATCTCAATCCTGGATATTGAACAAAGAAAAGCCTTCTTGCCCGTTGGCAGAGTGCAAGAGAATTTGGACTTTGAACTTTCATCAAGAGCCATCAATGTCTTTTTATTTGCTTTTGAAAGATAAGGGGAAGCAAGCAGATCAACGAAGGAGTAAGGAGGCCTTGAGATTACCACGAAATCCGCAAGGCTCATCAGCATGTCTGGCTGCTTCCACTTGGGAAGATGCAGAAAGGCATCTATGCCGAGTATAAAATAAAGTTCAGCCCTGTTATGATGAGCCCGCAATTGCTCAAGGGTCCCTACAGAGTATGACACCAAGCGCGATCTAACCTCAATGTCAGAGATATCAAAGCGCGGATTGTCATTAATCGCGAGTCTTGTCATCTCATAGCGGCGGGAGCCGCTGATCAGCCCCTGTTTCCTGAACGGGGGCCTGCCGGCCGGTATAAATATTATTTTGTCGAGGGCCAGCATTTCCTGCACCTCCAGCGCAGCCCTGAGGTGGCCGTAGTGGATAGGATTAAATGTGCCGCCCAAAATTCCGATCTTCATAAAATAATTATTTCGTTATAATTATAAAAGTTCAAAAAGGGGAATAGATCTAACACGTGTCTGTCCTATTTTATAATTCGTCCCGATAACCAAATATTAACAAACCATCTCTCACCCGGATAATATCTGTTAAGAGCCTGTCGGACTTACAACAAAGAACTCTCTTAAATTTAGTTGCATTTTTTATAATTCACTGTTTCTGTAGAAAGGATTAGGAAAAACTGTTTTCGGGAGGCTGATTATTTCATGAATTTCAGCTTTATGCCACC
>JACQXH010000134.1 GCA_016208845.1 Nitrospirota bacterium
AAGGCCCCTTTGACATGACCGAATAGTTCACTCTCAAGAAGATTTTCCGGCAGGGCCGAGCAATTTACTTTTACAAGAGGTTTATAGCGGCGGGAACCCTTATAATGCAGCGCCTCTGCGATCAGTTCCTTTCCTGTGCCGCTTTCCCCTGTGATCAGCACAGTTGTCTGGACCTCGGACAGGTCCTCAATAAGGCTGTAGATCTTCTGCATCTTATCGCTCTTGCCGACAATGTTATGGAATTGCCGGCGTTCCTTCATGTCCCTTTCCAGCGATGTAAGACGCGTCTCATCCTTTATCACTAAAACAACCCCTGAAAATATACCCCGGCTGATCAGAGGAGAAGTGTTGATGGTCACCACCTGATCATAACGGTCATTGCGATGACATTCATGCCTGAGCATTTCAACGGGCCCTTTTGTCCTGATCGTCTCCATCACAGCTTGGAGACACTTGCCGTTGCATTTGTGCGGAAGAGAACTGAAAGGCCTGCCTTGCATGTCATGCGAAAATCCGCAGATATCTTTTGCCGCATCATTCAGCTCAACTACAGTCAATTCCTTATCGACTGTGATGATAGCATCCTTAATACTCCTGAAAATGGCCTCGAGGTTAGAGCGGAACCTCTCCCTCTCATCGTTAATTTTTTTATACTGAAGCGCCATGCCGGCTGAATGGAGCAGGGTTTCCTGGGTCACGGGTTTTGAGATGTAGTCAAAGGCGCCCAGCCTTACAGCTTCAGTCGCAGTGTCAATATTGGGATATCCGGTGATCATGATCACCGGACAGAAGATATTCCCCTTTCGGATCTCCCGGAGGAGATCGATCCCTGTCTTTTCTCCAAGAAGTATGTCTGTAAATATCACATCAAAAGTGGTCCCATCGAGGCGCTGAACGGCCTCGGTGAAATCCTTGGCAGTGACCACTTCATATCCTTCTTTGGAAAGAAAATTTTCCAGAGTAAATCTTATGCTTTCTTCATCGTCTATGATAAGGATCTTCGCCTTCATGCCTTCCCTCTTGCCGGCAATATATATATAAAATTTACCACAGAGGACACAGGGAAAATATTGAAAATTGATAGATATAAAATAGTTTACTCCCCACCCTCTGTGCTCTCTAATTTATTTTTTACTATTTAGCTTTTTCCTTTCTTAATTTCCTTCTATAATTAAAAGAAGGTCGTACCAACTTATCTTTGAGAACACGGAGTGTTCCTCTGTGTGCTCTGTGGTTTAATGTATTCTCTTCTTTTTTACAAAAACTTATGACACTGCCGCCGGCAGATCGATCAGAACCTTTGTGAATTCACCCTCAACGCTCTCAAGATTTATCCTGCCAGCGTGATCATTTATAATTCCGTGGCTTATGCTCAATCCCAGCCCGGTCCCCTGATTTGCAGGCTTTGTAGAAAAAAACGGATTCAGGACCTTGACGATATTCCCCGCCGGTATGCCAATGCCATTATCATGAAATATTATACGCAAATATTTATTATTATTATACGAAATCTCTTCACCCGTTATTTCAAGGGCTTTATTGCTGTCAGCCCCGTTATATTTCTGGTTCAGCGCATACCTGGCGTTTGTAATTATATTTAAAAAAACCTGTTCGATCTGCTGCTGGTGGGCGAATATTACCGGCAAACCTGGAGGTATATTGATCCTGACCTCGATCCCGTCTTTTCTCATCTGCGCCTCTGTCAGGGAAAGTGAGTTGGACAGCGCCTCATGAATGCTTACAGACATCTTATCTTCTTTTCTGTCGCGGGCAAAAGAAAGCAGGCCGTTGACAATTTTTGCGATGCGATTACCTTCCTTTATAATCCTCCCGGCAATATCGTACTCCCTGCTGCCCTTCCCGGCCTCATTAACCAATATCTGCGAATAATTGATAATGCCGTTAACAGGATTGTTTATCTCGTGCGCTACTCCGGCCGCAAGTTCACCGAGAGAAGCAAGGTGGCTGGCCCTGAAGGCCTCTGCCTCGGCAAGCCTGCGCTCTGTAATGTCCTCTACTATTTCCATAAAGCGCAGGATATTGCCCTTATCGTCCAGATCAGGGATCGTTGTCACCCTGATAAACTTATCATTAAAAGGCCTTTCAATGACAGTGGGTTTTTTAGACCTGGAACATTCTTCTTTCTTACAGAAAGAACATACCTTCTCAAGTCCCTGTCTTGCGGCATCGCCTGAATATTCGCCGGCAACGTTGTAGCATGGTTTTCCTATGAGATCCTGTTCGCTGAGCCCCGTGATATCGAGAAAAAACCTGTTTACGCCGAGTACCGTGAACTGGTTATCAAGATAGACAATGCCCACCGGGAAATTGTCAAAGATCGTTTTTAACTCTTTCAGGAGCGCTGCCTTTTTTTCACGCGCCTGTTTATGTTCAATGATCTCTTTCTCAAGTTTCTGTTTAAGTTTCTCCAGTTCAAATGTACGTTCTTCCACAAGCTCCATCAGGTGCTCCCTGTGCCTTTTCAATTCCTCCTCTATGTGCCTTTTATTTGTGATGTCCCTGACGATATGAATTAACCCGGTCATCTGACCCTCCCTGTCAAATCTCGGTATGGCCCTTATTTCCAGAAATCTGTTCAGATGGGGCTCGAAAAATTCACAGACAGAGTTCTTCCCTGTTTTTAATGCCTGACATGAAGGGCATTCGGAGCGAGCGGCATTCTTTCCGTGGAAGACCTCATAACACTTCTTTTTGTTGATCATCTCATTGAAAGACAGGCCCATCAGCTTCCCGCTCGCCCTGTTGGCGCGGATTATATTGAAGTCTTTGTCATGAATTGTTATTGCGTCAGTAATTGTATCAAATGAATTTTCCCAGTCATTCTTGGCGTGAAGGATCTGCTCCTCAAGTTTGTTCTTTTTTGTCGTTATCCTTGAAAGGATCAGTCCAAATAAGACAAAACTTATAAAAAGAACGGAACGATAATAGAGTTCATGCGCAGGGATATCAAATATGAGCGAACCCAGGAATGTGTCAGGATAAAATATATAGGAATCGACCGTTGCATCTAATATCCACAGGAATATGCCAATACCAATCGAGAGTACTATTATCCTATGATTGTCTTTCATTGTGAAAATAATAAATCATAAAAATGCATTACAGGAAACCACAGGGAACACAGAGATTGAAAAATTGCAAATTGGAAATTGCAATTTGTAAATTTTAAATTTCCCGCCTCAGCGGGTCCGCTCAAAGAGTCGCCGTGGAGACCTGTGGCGGAAAAACCTGATTTTTCCAAATTACAACTTACAAACCCTGTGTCCTCTGTGCTCACTTGAATTATTTGGGCCAATGACAAGCCTGTCCAACTCCATCCATGGCACAGCGGTAACCTGCTCGTCAATTTTAAAACGCCGCGGCGTCCTGCAGACAACATATCCTATATCCGCATTTTTGTATTCAGAAAGAAAAACTTTCAAATGTCTGCTGTCGCGTACTGTCGGAGCTTCTTTATATTTTACTTCGATTGGTATATATTTTCCTTCACTCTCAATGACCCAGTCAACCTCCGGGCCATCCGGGTCTCGCCAGAAGTGAACTTTCGCTCCAGTCAGCCTTGAACAACGGACAAGCTCCAGTCCAATAAATTGTTCAAACAGATTACCCATGATCTCGGCAGGCAGCTTCTGCCCTTCACCTGCGCTCACCCTGCGGATCCCAAGGTCAAAGAAGAGATATTTCGGAGATTTAGTAAGTTTTTGTCTATGCCTGCTCGTTGTAATAGGATCAATGCGTTCTGCTACAAGGCAGTCTTCAAGAATCCGGTAGTATCCGGCAACTGTTGTGTGGACAATCCCCAATTGCTGGGAAATCTTACTGAGATTAATGATATTCCCGGACTCAGAGGCCGCAAGCTCCAGAAACCTGGAAAACGTCCCGATCTGCCGCACAAGCGCTTCAGCTCTGATTTCCTCCTCAAGATAGGTCGTCACATACGACTGCAAGTCTATTTCCTTATCATTTTTTTGCTTTACCGCGAGGATCCCGGGCAAGGAACCGAAAATCAAAAGCTCATCCAGGGATAGAAACTGTGCCGGAAGCTCCGCTAACATGACAGGGTCCAAGCGGCTGACTACAACTCTGCCCGGAAGAAGATTGCCTTTTTTTAACTTTCTTGCAGAGGAGCCGGTCAGAATAAATTGAGCTATTTTCCTGTCGATCAGGTCCTGCAGAACATCCATGATCTCCGGCACCTTTTGAACTTCATCAATGGCGATAACCGGCATTCTCCTGTTTTGAGGTAAACCTGCCTCGATCTCTTTTGCCAGCAGTGAAGGGTCTTTTTCGTATCGCTGACGGACATTAGGCTGCACAAGAGAATATAAGATGTCGGGCTTCAATTGCTGAAGCAACGTCGTCTTGCCCGTTTGCCGGGCCCCAAGCAATAAAACGCTCTTTCCACGTTTGATTGTATGTTTTATTACGGCGCTAATTTTCCTTGGGATATAATTCATGTAGAAATATAGCTAAATTAACATGCTTTGTCAACAGTATTCGCCGAATATTGAGCCTATTAAATTCAATTCCAGTCATTTACCACAGAGCACACGGAGAACACAGAGATAATAAAATTCATATTCAATAACTTGAGAGTACCGAGTTCTATTTAACTTATTGATTTTAAATAAAAACTTATTACAGCTAAGTTGTCATTCCCGCGAAGGCGGGAATCCAGTAAAATCAATAACTTCTGGATTCCTGCTTCCGCAGGAATGACAGAACTCGGTACTCTTGAGTCAATAACTTGTTCATATTAATTGCCGATGTTTTATCGTCACCTGAAAGGTGAAAAGACTTTATGTCTCCAAAGTATTGACTTTCAGGTCTTTCTCTGTGTTCTCTGTGGCCCAACTGCTTTTTTTAGGATTATAGGTTAAATGTTCTTATTTTTTTACCGGCAGGTCAATAATTACCTTTGTAAACTCGCCTTCAACGCTTTCAAGAGCTATCCTGCCTCCGTGATCAGTTATTATGCCGTGACTGATGCTCAATCCGAGGCCTGTGCCCTTTTCATCCGGCTTTGTAGAGAAAAAGGGATTCAGCGCCTTATCTATTACATCAGGCGGTATGCCGATGCCGTTATCATGGAACGTCATCCGCAGATAAGCATTGTCATTAACTGATATTTTTTCACCCGAAATTTCCAGCGTCTTATTTTTATGAGACCCATCGAATTTCTGGTTCAGGGCATATCGTGCGTTGCTTATTATATTTAAAACAACTTGCTGGATCTGTTGAGGGTGTGCGATTATTTCCGGCAGATCAGAAGGAATATTCACCCTGAGGTTGATCCCTTCTTTCTTTAGATATAATTCCGTAAGAGCAAGCGTCTCAGTCATGATGCTTTGAACATGGACCGGCCTTTTCTCCTCTTTTCTGTCACGCGCAAATGAAAGGAGATTCTTTACAATAGTCGCAATGCGAAGACCTTCTTTAATGATCCGGTCAGCAAATTCACGATCTTTACTTTCAGGTTCACTTTTGTTAAGTAATATCTGGGCAAAGTTGATAATGCCGTTAACAGGGTTATTGATCTCATGCGCTACGCCTGCGGCCAGTTCACCCAGTGCCGCGAGATGGCCTGCGCGTATTGTTTCTGCCTCAGCAAGCTTGCGCTCTGCAATCTCCTGTTCAAGCGTTATATTGATCCTGTTAAGTTCAGAGGTGCGCTCCTCGACCAGTTCCATGAGGTGTTCGCGGTGCTTTCTTAATTCCTCCTCTGCCAGCTTGCGCTCGGTAATGTCAATGGCATAGTGGAGATAAATGTCATCCTTCACAGGAACCCACCAGGTGTCCCATAATCTTCCAAAGGCCTTTACTTCACAATGAGCAGGATTACTAGACTCTTTTGTTTCATCGGCAATACAGAAGCTGCATTTTATGCATGAACTACTGAAATCGCGGTTGTGCCCTTTGAAATAAAGTTTAGCCTCTTCAGGGATGAACTCTGAGTGGCCGAAGGACTGCCAGCAAAACTCCCCGACTGCGGCGCCTGCTTCGCGGGCAATCTTATTGGCAGCAAGGATCGTACGGTCCCGGCGTATCAGCATGGTCGGATGCGGGATGCTGTCAAGGAGTAACTCATTTAACTGCCTGCTTTCAAGCATGTCCGTTTCCGCCTGCTTGCGCTCGGTGATGTTTTGATTATAAGCCCGGATAAGACTGCCTTCCCGGACATAATAAATAGCCTGTTCAAACCATTCATTGCCGATCTTTATCTCGCGCGTATGAGCAACTTTTTCTCCTGCTTTGAACATTTCCCTCAACATGCTGTGACCCGCACATAAAGGGTGATTAATCCCTTTGACTGCAAGGTCAGGGAATATTTTTGAGGCCGCGGGATTCACATAAGTGATCTCCCCTGAGGGGTTCAGTTCAAAGATAGGATTTGGATTCACATTGGGAAAAGATGCAAGCTGGGCTATTGCCGCCCCTGACTTTTTTTGCTCAGTAACATCACTCATCGCCGAGCGGCACAGGGTCAGCCTGCCCTGTTCATCCTCCACCGCAATGCTCTGCATCCGGACATGGAACACAGACTTGTCCTTTCTCCTCAACTGTATATCACATGTTTGCAAGACCTGCCTGCTCAATACCTCAGCGATATGGCCGGTAAAGGTATTCCTGTCATTGGGGATTATAAAGGGAGACATTGGCTTACCGGATAAAAAACGTTTGTCCATGCCCAACAGATTGGCGCCGGATAGATTTAGTTCCAGTATCAGGCCGTTTTTATCAAAGGTAAAATAGCCTATGGGGGCGAAGTCATAAAGGTCTGCATACCTGCCTCGTGACTCCTCAAGCTCTGTCTGCGCCATGCGCAGCTCTTCGTTCTGCATCTCCAGCTCGATCTGGTATGTCCCAAGTTCGTGAACAAGACGCTTGATATCAAGAGCGGAAAGGTCCTTTAATCTGCCTTCCTGTTTGCGCAATTTTTGTTCGGCTTTTTTGCGCAGGGACTCAAGGTCTATCGGCTTCTTTTTCATAATAAGTCTGTCATTCCGGCCCTGGTCGCCTTCGGCGCCGCCAGAGGCGGGTAAACTTGTCCGGAATCTTTCCTTGCTTTACTTTCAGCCGTTCGATTCCCGACAAGCGGGAATGACGGCTGTTAGGTTTTGTAATTTAGTTATATGTCATTCCGGCTTGACCGGAATCCTTCCAATAATGTTTTCATACAAATCCTCAAATTCCGGATTGCTTTGTCCCACAAGCGCTATCTTTTCCTGTCTGCTCATATTCTTAATCTGTTTTTCTCTAATAATAGCACTGATACTATTATCACAAAACTCACAAAAGACAAGTTTGTGCAGATAATATTTTGCTGTAAAACTCTGCGGGCTAAGATTATTTTTATGCTCATAGACCCTTTTTATAAGATTATTTGTTACTCCAACATATAGAGTCGGTCTGGTGTTAGCCATAATATAAACCGCAAAATGCTTATCCATATCAGTTCCTGTTTTCGTCATTCCAGCCTGTCTGGAATCCTTTTAAAGAAAGATGCTGGACAAGCCAGCATGACAGATTACAAAATGATTCCGGACAAGCCGGAATGACAGAAAAAAACAATCGCCCAATCCTGTCACCCTCATCCTGTCACTTCCTCCATCGTTCCCTATCTCATAAATAAGTCTGCCTTCGGTTTCTTCGCGGGATACTTTGAAGGCTTCGTAGAAAGACCTGTTTGCCCTCATTACCCTGAGCCCTGCATCAAGGATGACAAGCGGTTCCCGTACTGTCTCTACAATACCTTCAGCATAATTCTTTGTAACCTGAAGCGCCTCCTGGGCCTTTTTCTGTTCGGTAATATCTATGAACGTTATTACCACGCCGTCTATGATGTTATCTGAAGTCCTGTAGGGAAGTATCCGCGTTAAATACCACAGTCCATTGTTATTCCGGACCTCTTTTTCTTTGACCATGAGGGTGCTGAGTACCTCTCCTGCGTCCTTCAGCAGTTCCGGATAATCCAGCCTGGAGACAATATCACTTATGGGCCGCCCGATATCCGTATGTATTAGATTGAACACATTGGTCATTGCTGGTGTGAAGCGTTTTATCCTCAGCCCGGTATTCAAAAAAACAGTCGCAACCTGTGTGCTGGCAAGCAGGTTGTTCATATCGTTATTCACCTGTGAGAGCTCGTCAATCTTATTCTGAAGTTCAGCGTTTACTGTCGTCAATTCTTCGTTCACTGACTGGAGTTCCTCTTTGGAGGTCTCAAGCTCCTCATTTGTGCTCTGCAGTTCCTCGTTTGACGACTGCATTTCCTCATTGGTAGACCTGAGTTCCTCATTAGACGCCTCAAGCTCTTCAATCGTGGCCTGAAGGTGCTCTCTCGTGGCCCTTAACTCGTGTTCCATCTCGGCAATGCGCTTGCCCGTGCCCGGCGTAGCGGCCCGAAGATTCGCAGCCTTTCTGCCTTTGACAGACGCAGGTTCCCTGAATACCACCATAAGCAATCCCTGCACAGGGCCTGGAAGTGAAATATATTTCACTTCCAGATTCACAGTCAGATAACCGCCGTTTGATTTCGCCTGCAGGCCCTCTACTGAAATGTCCTTTTTCCCTGCAGAAGCCTTACGGAGCGCGGTCCTCAATTCAAGCGTTAATCCCTCACGCGCCATTTCAACTATGTTCAGGCTTGCCTTTCCCGAGGCAGGTTCAAGATATTTGCCGGTCCTGCCGTGGAAATACAGGACATCTCCTTTATCATTCACGATTACGCTTGCAGGCGAGTAGTGATCGAGAAGCATCTTCTCCGTCAGCTCACCGAGGCCAGGACCCCCGTCTCTTTTTATCGCAAGGGGTTCTTCTCTCCTCGCGGCAGTCTCCGGTATTGCTGACGGGCGCAGATCCAGGGACCATGCCGCACCTGACTCAGTCTTCCTCTTTTTATATATCTTCCATTTTTTGTCAATAACAGCAAACACGGAAAACAGGAAGCAGTTTCTTCTGAAGGTCGGCGCCGAAGTATATAAGGACATTTCTGCAGATGACCATATCAAGCTTTGTGAACGGCGGGTCTTTGACCATATTCTGGGCGGCAAAGATGATCATCTCCCTTATTTCGTCTTTTATCTTATACGCATCACCTTTTCTCGTAAAAAAACGCTCGAGCCGCTCCGGCGATATGTCAGCAATAACACTTTCCGGATATACGCCGGCGCGTGCCATGCCGATAGCCTCATTGTCTATATCAGTAGCAAAGATCTGGACCCTGCAGATATTTTTCATCTCATGCATATATTCATGGACTGTAATGGCGATAGAATAAGCCTCTTCGCCTGTGGAGCATCCCGGGACCCAGATGCGCACCGGCTGTTCAGAAGGCCTGTCTTTGAAAATAAGCGGCAGTCCCTTTTCCTTGAGGATATCAAACGCCTCGCGGTCCCTGAAGAAGTTAGTGACCCTTATCAAAAGCTCTTTGAACAGCAGATCGATTTCATGCGGATTGCTCCTAATATAGGAGGCATAATCCGCTATATTTCTTACCTGAAGGATAGCCATGCGCTTTTCGATCCTCCGGTTAATCGTGTTTGGTTTGTACATGGAGAAATCATGCCCTGTATGCGCCCGGACCAGGACAAATATCTTCTGGAGCGGGTCAAGCGCAGTGCCTTCAGGCAGGACCGCAGGTTTATCAGGCATGGCGCGAACATGAGTTACATAGCGCATCAGCTCCTCAGGCATCTTCTCCGGCGCAAGGACATAATCAGCAAGGCCTGTCGCCAATGCGCTGTTCGGCATGCCTTCATATTGTGCGCTCTTCGGGTCCTGAACAAGCGCGAGGCCGCCTTTCTCTTTCACAGACCTTAATCCCAGGGCCCCTTCGGTCCCGGTCCCGGAGAGGACTATGCAGATGGCCTTCTCTCCCATGTCTTCAGCAAGCGAGCGGAAAAAGAAATCAATGGGATGCCTGAACCCTTTGCG
Source organism: Nitrospirota bacterium (assembly GCA_016208845.1). Classification (GTDB taxonomy): domain Bacteria; phylum Nitrospirota; class Thermodesulfovibrionia; order UBA6902; family BMS3Bbin08; genus JACQXH01. The sequence goes on from JACQXH010000134.1 coordinate 9,958, forward strand.
CTCTACAGGATCAAGCAGATGGAGCTTTCTTCCCATAAGGGCCATATCTTTGTTCGGAGGGATGATATATACACGATCAGGCTTAACCTCTACGCCGTCTTCTGCCTGAAAGACCTCCATCTTTGTATACCGCTTCAACAGGTCGCCCATGATGCTTTTGTGTTCCGGCGAAAGGTGCGGGACAAGTACAAATGCCATACCGCTGTCAGAGGGCATATTGGTGAAAAATTTCTCAAACG
>JACQXH010000153.1 GCA_016208845.1 Nitrospirota bacterium
AAATCTTTCTTTGTGCCTTTGTATAAATTTGATTTTTGAGATTTAATTTTTGAATTTATTATATGCGTCCGGATTGGGATAATTATTTCATAGAGATCGCAAAGGTGGTTTCGTCGAGGTCGACGTGTCTGAGGAGAAGGTACGGTGCTGTCATCGTCAATGACCGTGTTATAGTCAGCACCGGCTACAACGGATCGCCGCGCGGCCTGGACAACTGCGTTGACGTGCAGAAATGCAAAAGGATCGAGATGAATATTCCTTCCGGCGAGAGGTATGAATTATGTGAGGCGGTCCATGCCGAACAGAATGCAATTATAAACGGCAGCCCTGAAAGGATGAAGGATGCGGTGATCTATATCGCCGGATTTGAAAATGACGGCAAGTTCGCAGATGCCCCGCCATGCAAACTCTGCTATCGGATGATCAGGAACGCCCAAATAAAAGTGATCATATATTTAAAAAATGACGGCAGTGTAGTACGGATGAAATTGTAATAGTATATTTACCACAGAGGCACAGAGAAAATAAAAAATGAGAAATAAAACACAATGGATTGTTACTGCCCATCTCTTATTTCCTATTTCCTATTTCTTATTTGGTTCTCTGTGCCTCTGTGTCTCCGTGGCTAATCCTCTTATTCTTCTATCTGCCCTTCACATTTAATTTTCCCCGAAAAAAGCCGATAAGTAATATAATTATAATAATGACCACTGTTACGGATATATGAAGATATTCTATAAGTTATCAACAGTTTATTTTATTGGATTGAGTTTTGTGGTATTTTCCGTTCTGTTAGCTGTCGTTTCTTTCAGCGACATATATTCGAGCACCGGGAATATCCTGAATTTGATCACTTCTCTTTCTTCTGAACAGAGACATCCTGCGGCTTCTTATCCCGCAGCCAAATATTCTATAGCCGATATTAAAGCTATCAAAACAAGGGCGTATGTGTTTTTCTCTATTGCCTTATTTGTTTCTTCGGCAGGCGCCTTTATAATTTTTTATATATACCGGAAGAATATTATGAATCCGCTGCATCTGATAACAGTAGCGATCCAGGGGATGACCGATGGTAAATTCGACAAAGTCCCTGTAATAAAAAGCACTGAGATAGGAATGCTGGCGGACAAATTCAATTCCATGAGCCGGGCCTTAGAGGAAAAGATGCAGGCGCTCAGGGACGCGGTCAAACGAGAGCAAAAAGTTGTCAATAAACTGAATTTATTAAATGAGCTTAACAGTTCCCTTGTATTCAGGCTGAATATAAGTGAAGTTATGGAAACCATAATCCTGTTCAGCAGTCCGCTAATCAGATCAGAAATAAAGGCTGTTGCTATCTTCAACAGGCTTAATCACCAGATCACTCATTTTGTTTCGTCTCTAACAGGTGAGAGCGTGGACCTTGCTGTTTTTACAAATAATATCATCCGTGAGTTTTCTCTAAATCACCGGATGCCCGTAAGAATGAGTAGCGTCTCTGAAAATGACAAATTCAGGGGCATGATCGAGGGAGTAGACCTTGGAGTTGACAACTTTCTGGCGGTCCCGATAATAATTGATAAAGACATTCTCGGTGCCTTCATACTGATCAATAAAGCAGGAGAGACTGAATTTACAGACTATGACGAAGATACAGCGCTGAATATTTCTTTTCAGGCCGCTGCGGCCCTTGAAAAGGCCTTTTTTCATGAAAGAACTCTGGAACTTGCAAAAACAGATGGTTTGACAGGCCTTAATAATCACAGGACCTTTCATGAGGATTTAGAGAAAGAAGTTCAGAGGGCGAGGCGCTCCGGCAGGGACCTGTCGCTGCTATTGATTGATATAGATTACTTTAAGAAGTTCAATGATGCATTCGGGCATCAGGCCGGAGACAGCACCCTGAAAGAACTCGCGGATGTCCTGAATAAAAATTTGAGGAATATTGACTCAGCGGCGCGATACGGCGGAGAAGAATTTGCAATCATCCTTCCTGAGACATCACTCGCAGGCGCGGAGAATACGGCAAAGAGAATAAGCGATGAAGCGAGAAACCATCCAATATATGCTACTTGTCATAAGATAAACCTGACCGTGAGCATTGGGGTCTCAACCTTTCCTGCCGATGCGGTTGATAAAGAGGGTTTGATAAAGGCCGCTGATGATGCTTTATATATGGCAAAAAGAAGCGGGAGAAACATGACATACACTTACCACCAATACAAAGTTGATTCTGCAGTAAAAGATATTGCATAACAATATTAATCCCCCAAAAAGCATTAGGAAAATCAGAAAGCAGGCAGAGGCGAGGCTGTCCGCCCCGGCGGATCCGCCGGGGCGGACAAAACCTGTATAAAGCAACAGGATCTCATAAGAAAATGCATCAGATAACCATGCAACTTATATCATATGTCCAAATTCCGCACTTCAAGGGCATGCTTTTCAATGAAAGCTTTTCTCGGCTCGACCTGGTCTCCCATAAGTGTGCTGAATATTTCTTCGGCCTTGATCGAATCTTCCACGCTTACCTGAAGCAGGGTCCTCTTCTCCGGGTCCATTGTGGTCTCCCACAGCTGTGTGGGGTTCATCTCCCCCAATCCTTTGTAACGCTGAATGTATATGCCTTTCTTGGCTATTGACAGAATAAAATTAAAGAGATCCCGTGAACTGCCAAACTCACGGGTTTCGCTGCTATGGATAACTTTATATGGCGGATGGCCGAGGCCCTTGAGTTCTGCAAATATCTTTTTCAGCTCTTTGAAGTCCGGGGATGCCAGAAAATCCTCGTCAATGGTTAATGCGAGTCCTGCCCGCTCCATTTCGATCCGGTGGGATTGATGTTCCTCATCAATCTTTGTTTCTTCAGATAAATCAGGGAATTCTTTCCGGAGTTTCTTTATGAGTTCATTGATCTCCTTTTTGTTTTTCAGAAGGTCCTTGTTTAGCTCATAATGGAGGAGGGCTTTAATTAATGCCGTGTCATTTTTCCTCTTGGCAAACCATTCGAGGAGCCTTTCGAATTTTGAGAGATTCTTGATATGAGGCATTATCGCCTTGCCGGTAAGATGTTTGCCGTTATGTATCTCGATCTCATCGACTGCAAGCTCGAACAGCATGTTCTCAAGCATGCCCTCGTTCTGTATGTAGCGTTCTGACTTACCCTTTTTAACCCTGAAGAGAGGAGGCTGCGCGATATAAAGATAGCCTTTTTCGATGACCTGCGGCATCTGCCTGAAAAAAAATGTGAGGAGCAAAGTCCTTATATGCGCACCGTCGACATCGGCGTCAGTCATGATGATAATTTTGTGATACCTCGTTTTATTGATATCAAAATCTTCGGTCCCTATACCGGTGCCGAGCGCAGTTATTAATATCCTTATTTCATCAGAGCCTAACATTTTATCAAACCGGGCTTTTTCCACATTCAATATCTTGCCTTTTAAAGGAAGTATAGCCTGATTGTGCCTTTGTCTTCCCTGCTTTGCAGAGCCCCCTGCGGAATCACCCTCGACAATAAATAATTCGCTGAACTGGGGGTCTTTTTCAGCGCAATCTGCAAGCTTTCCGGGGAGCCCCGTGTCTTCAAGAGCGCCTTTTCTTCTTGTAAGCTCCCTTGCTTTTCTGGCTGCTTCCCGTGCGCGCGCGGCCTGTACAGCCTTTTCAATTATCTTTCTGACTACCGAAGGGTTCTGCTCGAAGTATGTGCCGAGCGCATCATTTACAACAGATTCAACAATTCCTTTCATCTCGCTGTTGCCCAGTTTTGTCTTGGTCTGTCCTTCAAATTGCGGATTAGGAAGTTTGACACTGATAATTGCGGTCAACCCCTCTCTTATGTCATCACCGGTGATAGATTCCTTTTCTCCTTTTATCAGGCCGGAGGATACAGCATAGCTGTTGGAGGTTCTTGTGAGAGCTGATTTGAATCCGGCAAGATGGCTTCCGCCTTCTTTCGTATTGATGTTGTTTGCAAAGGAGTAAAGGGTTTCAGTGTAGCTGTCATTATATTGCAACGCCACTTCTACTGTATTGCCGTCTTTTTCTTTAGTTATGTATATCGGCGGATGCAGGACGGTCGTGCTTTTGTTCAAGTGCTCGACAAAAGAGACGACCCCGCCCTCATAAAAAAAAGTCTCTTTTTTATTTGTGCGTTCATCGCTGATCGTAATTGTCAATCCCTTGTTCAAAAAGGCAAGTTCCCTGAATCTGTTGACGAGCGTGTCATAATGAAAATCACTCGTATCAAATACCTCGCTGTCAGGCTTAAACGTTATTTTCGTCCCCTTGCTCCTTGTCTTTCCGACCTGAGTAAGAGGACCTGCGGGCACACCGCGCTTGAAATGCTGTTCCCACACCTGGCCGTTCTGTTTTATCTCGAGGTCCAGCCATTCAGAAAGGGCATTGACAACTGAAACGCCGACACCGTGAAGCCCCCCTGATATTTTATATGCCTTGCTTTCGAACTTCCCTCCGGCATGGAGTTCTGTGAGCGCTATTTCAGCCGCCGTCCTGCCGTCCGGGTCGCCGGGATGAACACCTGTCGGGATACCCCTGCCGTTGTCAACAACCGTTATGCTTTCTTCGGTATGAATAGTAATGCCGATATTATCACAATAGCCTGCGAGCGCTTCATCAACGCTGTTGTCCACTACTTCATAGACGAGATGATGAAGTCCTTCGGTGCTTGTATTGCCTATATACATGGCAGGCCTCATCCTGACGCCCTCAAGGCCTTTCAGGACTTTTATTTCTTCAGCGCCGTAGTCTTGTTCGTTTATTTTCTCTGACATTTATTTCCTTTCCAGACAAAATTGTAAAATCTTTAATTTCCAATAAAACCACAGAGACCACAGAGATTTTATTATGTTAATAAAAAAATATTCGCAATCGGTTCTCTCTGTGTTCTCATGAAAAGAAATCATTTGTTGCGCTATATTATATTCGCTTATTGAGTGCACAGAGGAAAAAGAATTTATGTTTTTATTTTCTTTTTAATCAATATGTCTTCTCTGTGTACTCTGTGGTGAATCTTTTATCTTAGTACTATATCCTCATAGGCATAATGACGCATTTGTGCCCTTCTTCTCCTATTTCCCTTAGAAGTGTCGGACTCAGGGGGTCCTGCACTTCAATGCCGACTGCCTCTCCGTCCATTATCTGGATCGCATCAAGGAGGTAGCGGGCATTAAATCCTATGGAAATAGGTTCTCCCTTGTACTGGACCGCTATTTCCTCTCTTGCCTCTCCTATATCGGGATTAATGGAGATCAGCGTTGCCTTGCCGGGCTCCAGATCAAACCGGACCGCATGGGTTTTCTCCCTGCTCATTATTGAGGTTCTTCTCAGCGATTTTGTAAAAGCGACCTTTTCTACTGTCGCTTTTTTCTCATTGTCCTTCGGAATTACCTGGTCATAATTCGGGTATGTGCCTTCAATAAGTCTTGAGGTAAGAACAATATCCTCGACCATAAAGAAAATATGGTTCTTATCGAGACCAATAGAGATCTCCCCTTCGTTTTCATCGAGGAGGCGTTTTAGCTCAACGGCCGCCTTTTTGGGGAGAATAAGCTTTTTCTCTTCAGCCACTTTGCCGATTATATCCTTAGCAATAAATGCGAGCCTGTGACCGACGGTGCCTACGACCCTTAATTCGATGTTTTTCTTTTTAGGAAGAAAATGCAGGAGAAGTCCATTCAGGGTATATCTCGTATCACTGTCTCCTGTCGCATAAACAGTTTTATCGATCATTGTTTTTAACGTCTTTGCGCTTATTTTTATCTCCTCTGAACGATTTACCTGGGGCAAGGTCGGATACTCTCCTTCCGGGAGCCCCATTAATTTGAACGTGCTCTTTCCGGATGAGACCTTCAGCCAGTTGTTTTCCTGAGACTCCAGTAATATTTTATCTTCGACCTCCCTGACTATCTCAAAAAGCTTTTTTGCAGGTATGCAGAGACTGCCTTTTTCCAGGATCTCTGCTTTAAGGGGGCCTGTAAAGGCTATATCAAGGTCAGTGGCGATTATAGATGCTGTTTTGTCTGCCTTAAGCAAGAAATGGCTGAGAATGGGCATAGTAGTTTTCTTTTCTGCTATGCCCTGTATGTTCTGTAATGCCTGCTGCAGCTCTTCCCTTTCAACCTTCAGCTTCATAATAACCCCCTCAATAATTAACGATTTAAACGGTTTAAACGGTTCAAACCGTTTAAACGACTTTATTCTCTATGAATAACTCTTTATTTTCTTTATAAGGTAATCGATCTTCCCGCTAAAATCCTCGTCTTTCTTCTTCCTCTCCTCAACCTGTTTGCACGCATGTATGACGGTTGAGTGGTCCTTGCCTCCAAAGTTCTTGCCTATCTCAGACAGTGAGGACTCGGTGAGGATCTTGCTAAGGTACATGGCGATCTGCCTCGGGAAGGCTATATCCCTGGTCCTTTTCTTTGTCTTTATGTCCTGCGTCTTGATTCCGAAATATTCGCAGACAGTCTTCTGAATAGATTCAATGCTTAATGGACGTTCCTCATCATGGATCAAATCCTTTAGAACGTCTTTGACCATGTCAACATTTATTGCCCTGCCTGACAGGGAGGAATGCGCGCCGAGCCTTATCATACAGGCCTCAAGATCCCTGATATTGGTCTTTGTTTATGAGAGCTGTAAAGCGCATTGAACGTGTGAAATAACTCTTCCTGAGTCCCGCTCTTGCCGGCAATGAACTGGATGTCGTCTGTGAGGAGTACATCAAGGTTTCTGTAACGCTCCTTAAATTCCTCCATTCTGTTGTTCCTCATGGAATAAACAAATTCATTTGTAAACTGTTCTGCGGGCGAATAGAGCAGTTTTATGTCGGGCGCTTTGTCTATGACATAATTGCCTATTGCATTCATAAGGTGTGTTTTGCCGAGGCCGACCCCTCCATAGATAAAAAGCGGATTATATGTTTTGCCAGGGGCCTCAGCAACTGCCATGGCAGCAGCGCGGGCGAACTGATTGCTCGGGCCGGTCACAAAATTTTCAAAAGTGTACTTGGGATTAAGGAAAATCCCCCGGCTCGCAAGTTTTGCCCTCCTGTTCTCCCTTTTAGTTTCAATTTTCCGGAGGGCTGCATTTTCCTGCTTTTCAAAGACCTTGAATTTGAGATTGACCGGGCTGTTAGTGAATTTTTCAATGGTCTCTGCGATCAATCCCTGGTAGCGGTCCTCGATCCATTCTTTAAAGAACCTGTTCGGCACCTCAAGGATGATCTGATCCTGTGCCTGCTGCAATTTGAGCGGCTTGAACCAGAGTTCAGACGTCTGGCTGCCAAGCTTCTCTTCTATTATCTCAAGGGTTTTAGCCCAAGCCTCTTCAATTTCCATTATTTCCTAAAGTTCAAAAAAGATAATTCAGTTAACTTGCGGTAAGATAAACAAAGTTATGCACAAATGTTAACAAGTTGTTGATAAACTCCCCAAGATTGCACGACGAGTAATGATATAGGGATTACAGGGATGTATTATACGCATATTCCCTGTTATAGGCAAGTCTTTTTTATGATCTGATTATGCCGGTGCAGTAGGTGATTTCCGGGGTCTGCCGCGGGGTCTTGCGAGAAGATCTCTGCCGAGGTTTTGACTGACGCTTTTTGCAAAAAGCTCGTTGCCAAAAGGCCTGCCTGATCTGGTGCACGAGCGAATTGTTATCAGCTCATCGCTGCCTGCCGGACTCCGAAGAAAGTCAATGTACTCACTGCGTCCTTCATCAGAAAAAATATCCTCATCCAATATCCTGTCAGTGGTTCCGGTCACATGTGCTGCGGCGCTTGAATAGATATAATCTTCTTCCTCAGTGACGAGACCGGCACGCTTGGGGTTTTGCTCTATATATCTCACTACGGACCATAAAAAATTCTCCTTGTCCACGATGCATGAATAATACCTGCTTTCCCACAGCCTTCCGCTCCTGTTATATTTTTTATTTGCATATTGGGAATAACATAGTGTTGCTCCCTGCATTGTCTTAGACAGTGAATATTCATGCAGAGGTTTTAAGAGCAGGTGAACATGATTTGGCATAAGGCAATATGCAAGTATTTGGCATCCCCATTTCTCAGAATATTTTTTAATGAGATATAAGTAGACCCAGCGGTCTTTTTCTTCAAGAAAAACTACATTATTGTTGTTGCCTCTTTGAAGAATATGGTGCGGATAATTGATTGATATGGCCCTTGCTATCCTAGGCATGAATTATAATACTTCAGAGGGGGTAGTTTGTCAATAAAAAGGATGTGTCCCTATTTAATTCTATCTCTCGCACTATAAATATTGAGGTTTTGGCCCCTTAGAAAGCCAATTAGTGTTACATTATGATTACGTGCTGCTTCAATTGCCATATCAGTCGGCGCTGAGCGGCTTATAAGTATCGGGATGCCGTTTCTAACCCCCTTATTTACTATTTCCGATGAAAGCCTTCCGCTTAAAAGCAGCATCTTATCTTTGGTAGATATATTTTCAAGATAGGCATATCCAATGATTTTATCAACAGCATTATGTCTTCCAATGTCTTCAGCAAAGACGATAATATCTTTTTCATCGCAGAGCGCGGCGCTGTGGACCCCGCCTGTTTTATTAAAAAGCTCTGACTTTTTTTGAAATTCTTTGTAACGTCCAAAAATATTTTCTATGCTGACACTAACGTTATCCCGGATTACCGGCAATTCTTTATTGAGAGAAAAAGTAATTCCTTTTGCACAGCCGGACGTCAAAGTCTCAGCAGCATGAGGGATGTCAACCGGAAGGTAGACCTCTATATCTTTTTCTTTCCAGATTATTTCTATACTTTCCGCACACCAGTTTTGGCGCAGATTGTTCCCGCTGCTGTCAAGAAACCCTTCTGAAAGTGCAAATCCTGTGATCAGTTCTTTGACCATCGTAGGGGTGCAGAGAAGGCTAAGGACTTCATTGTTATTGGCGAATATCCTTAATCTTTTCTCTGACGCAATTTCATCCGGTGTTTCAGTGTATTCGCCATTTTTATATTTCGTGATTATGATATTTGTTGAAGGTTCCATAGCGTGCCTCTTATTAGTTCTATAATAACTTTTTTTTTAAATCCTTGCCCTGTGAATTGATTGGATTCACTCCTTTGCGAGAATCACGAACAAAAAGCCCAAAAATAGGAATCTCCTATAAGATTCAAAGTAGTTGAAAAAAAAATCAGCAATCTCTATGATGTTCATATTGCAAAAGATACTGTTTATTAATAATAACCACTCAGGTGGATAGTGTGTAGGGGTATAGTTATTTATGCAGATAGTCTGTAGGTATTCAGTCGTTTAGCTAACGGACTACAGACTAAAAGACTAAACAACCTGCGTAGTTTATTTTAATAATGAATATAGAACCAGGAACACAAACACAGCAGACAGGTAATTCACCCCGGTGGTATGCGGTCCATGTCAGGTCAAGACATGAGGTCCAGGTATTTGAGCGGCTTAAGATGAAAAGCATAGAGGCCTTTCTGCCGACAGTTGAAAGA
>JACQXH010000035.1:0-1449 GCA_016208845.1 Nitrospirota bacterium
ACAGGATTTACGCATTTCTGGTCGCGCTCAAGGCAGAAATACTGGATGAAGGGAGAGACCTCTGGCAATGTCCAGCTTGTGAAGGAGATATTCTATGACTGCGACGGGGACACATTGCTTGTAAGGGTCGAGCAGACCGGCTCCGGTGCCTGCCATACAGGGAATCGGACCTGTTTTTACAGGCCGATAAAATTAACCACAGAGGGCGCAGAGGATTAAAAAAATTGTAAGGAAAATGTTAAATTTATAATCATCAATTTCAAATTTATTTTCTCTGTGTTCTCTGTGGTAAAATGCCGTTTTGGGTTGATCAAAGGGGAATGAATGAAGCTTGGACAAAAAGGCGAAGAACTTGCAGTTAAATTTCTTAAGAGAAAAGGCTACAGGATAATAGAGCAGAATTACAGGACATCTATGGGGGAGATCGACATTATTGCCAGAGACAAAGACACCATTGTCTTCGTTGAAGTTAAGGCGCGTGAGAGCTTGGTATATGGCTTGCCGTTTGAGGCAGTTAACAATGTAAAAAAAAGAAAGATCGCAAATGCAGCGCTTCTGTATTTAAAGAGATTCAAGCAAGTTCCGCCCTGCAGATTTGATGTTATGAGCATCTGCTACGAGAATGAGAAACCCCGCTTTGAACTTATTAAAGATGCATTTGAAATTTGAATTGCAAATCTCAAGCGCCAATTTCCAAATTTATTTTGATATTAGTGAATCGGATATCAAGAGCTTCAATCCGTCATTCTTCCCGACACTTCGGGATCGGGAATCAGACGCCTTAATCTTGCAGAAAAAAGAGAAAGATTCCGGGCGAGCCGGAATGACAGAGTTCGGACATTTATATGCCGTGGTAATAGACTTGTGGAAATTAATTATAATTTAGGCTTGATCATTTGGATCTCAATCTTAAATTTGTCTTATCGAATATGGTATTATTCTTACTCGGGGCGTAGCGCAGTCTGGTCGCGCACACGGCTCGGGAACGTGGGGTCGAAGGTTCGAATCCTTTCGCCCCGACCATTTTCAGTTAACAGTGAATAGTAATAAGTGAACAGTAAAAGACTTAAAAAATTTAATAAATTACTGTTCACAGTTCACTATCTTTAAAGCCCCTGTAGCTCAGTTGGATAGAGCAGAGGTTTCCTAAACCTTGTGCCGGCGGTTCGACTCCGTCCAGGGGCACCATTTTTTATCTCCTCACTGCTAATTCCTGATCAAATCTGATCTTACCCGTCGGCTAATCCGCATAATGCTTTTTTCGAATTAATCTATTCTGTGTCAAAAGACCCACATCTATGCTTACATGCACTAAAGTCATTATCAACTTGCCATTTTAATTATGAAATAATGATAAAAATCAACGCATTATAATATCTTGTGATCGTTTGTATTCAGGTATGATTATTGCTTGAAGTAAAGAAGTGGTGATAAAAAGTGAAAATAAAA
>JACQXH010000035.1:1462-2840 GCA_016208845.1 Nitrospirota bacterium
TAGATACTTTTTTTTTTTTTTTGGTGTCATTTTTCAAAATCCTGGTATTTGATAATGAGTCTATGCACCTTAGAATACTTGCGTCTGTCTGTTTCCTTATATTTGGAGCGGTAACCGCAAGGGTATTCATTGCTAAAAACCGTGTTGAGGAGGCGTTGCAGGAGAGCGAAGAACGTTTCCGCTCTCTGGTTGAGTCAACCCGTGATTCTATATATCTGGTTGACAGAGGCTGCAGGTATCTCTTCATCAACAGGAGACATATGTTAAGACTAGGTGTTTTGGATGGTGATTATCGGAATAAGACATTCGGCGACTTTCACTCATCAGAAGAAACAGGGATCTTTACCGCTATCGTCAGCAAGGTATTTGAAAATGGGGAATCAATAGATAACGAATATAAAAGCAGCAGGGACAGGCATTTTTATCTCCAGACTTTCAGCCCGGTCAAGGATAAGGATTCGAATGTCCTGGCAGTGACTGTAATTTCAAAGGCAATTACAGAGCGCAAGCAGATGGAGGACAATCTCCGCACCCTTTCTTTTACTGATGAGCTCACGGGCCTCTTGAACAGGCGGGGTTTTTTCGTTCTGGCTGAACAGCAGCTGAAAATGGCCTGCCGCGAAAAGAAAGGACTATTCCTGCTGTCTGCCGACCTTGATGATCTTAAGGATATAAATGACACATTCGGCCATAAGGAAGGCGACCTTATGTTAATTGATACGGCCAGAATTCTCCAGAAATGTTACAGGGAGTCTGATATTATTGCGCGCATCGGCGGTGATGAGTTTGTTATGCTGGTTAATGAATCGTCCGGAGCCAATGTTGAAGCGCTTTCTTCCAGGCTAAGAGTGAATCTCTGCGATTTTAATTCACAGGCAAACAGACCATACAAGTTAGCAATAAGCCTTGGCATTGCCTGCTACTATCATGAGCAACCCCGATCCCTTAACGAGCTTCTTTCTGATGCAGATAAATCAATGTACGAAATGAAAAAAAAGAGGGAAATAAACAGATAGCCGGTTTTGCGGTCTGACAATATCTTAAATTATCATTAGCGGGAAAGTTCAAAACCTGCAAATAAACACAGAGGCAAAGAGGCACGGAGAAAGATGAAAATAATAAACTCCATGTTTTGATTTCTTGTTTTCTCTGTGTCTCAGTGGTTTCCATGAAGTGGTTTTCAACGTAAATACGGAAGAGGGGAATTATATTATCTCTTTTTAAGGAAATTCAGCAGGAGCCGTACGCCTATGCCGCTGGCGCCTTTAGGGATATACGGCCTGTCCTTGTCCATCCATGCAGTGCCTGCTATATCGAGGTGAACCCACGGCGTATCTCCTGCAAATTCCTTTAAGAAATAACCTGCTGTTACGAGGGA
>JACQXH010000154.1 GCA_016208845.1 Nitrospirota bacterium
CGGCTGATGAAGGCTATGTAGCGACAAACACAAACTGTGGAGTGGGTATGTGTGCATCAACAGGCCAGATGATCTGTCAGGCCGGGAAAACAGTAAACACCTGTTTGGCAAAGGCACCTCAGGCTGAGGGCTCTTTGGGAAGTCTCACATGCAGGGACAAACTGGATAACGACTGCGATGGAAAAGCTGATTTCGCTGATCCAAACTGTGCTCAGACATGTGTGCCTTCAACAGAAGTCTGTGACGGAGTGGACAATGACTGTGACGGCCAGATAGACGAAGGAGTAAAGAAAACCTATTACAGGGATGCTGATGCAGACGGCTATGGTAGTGCGTCAGTTACTACACAGGCCTGCACACAGCCGGCCGGTTATGTAACAAAAAATACTGACTGCAACGATAGCAATGCATCCATTCATCCCGGAGTAGATGATGAGATTTGCAATGGTATTGACGAAAACTGTAACGGCAAGGCAGATGAAGGGTATGAATCCAAGACTACCACTTGCGGTTTAGGAATTTGCTCAGCTACAGGTCAGTCAGTGTGCCAGGCCGGTAAAATAGTTAATACCTGCATTGCCGGAAAGCCTCAGATTGAGGGGCCTGTCGGCAGTCCGACATGCGGTGATTCTCTGGATAATGACTGTGATGGTCGAAAAGACAAAGACGACTCTAATTGCGCGACTCAATGTATAGGCAGCAAGTGCAATGACGACTCTGAAGAAGAGGATGATTAATGCATAAGGCGATAGCGTAAATAGTCGTTTAATGTCAAACTCACAGGGGAGCTCCGGCTCCCCTTTTTTTATTCATGACTTTTACCCGGGAGCATATTGCCGGGCATTATTCAACGTTGACAGGGCTGTTGATATATTTAGCCTTTAACTACTATAACTATTGTCGTCAACAGCAGTAGTAATAATGAAAAACCTATTATTTTGAGTGCCACGTTCATGTCTTTCCCCCTTCCGATCAATAAATAAGCAAAATAAATGCCAGCAAAAAAAAGCATATAAATCATTCAGTTAAGTGATCATTGATATTATGCCGGGGAAAATGGCGCTTTATTCCCCTCATATATGCGTTAAGTAGCGCAGTAATAATAAAAGATCCTGGCACTGTAAAATGGGAAGCGCAGAACTCATACTTTTCAATGGGCAGAAAATTCTTAAGATTTTGAATGATAAAGGCATAAAAATGGACGAGCAAAAAATGGGTGGATGCATCCCATAAAACGGGTTAAAGAAATATTTAAAAAAAACCGATAAAAAAATAAGAACAAAGTGATGAATTTTTGGATATCTGAATCGTTGGTGAAGGATGAACAGAGAGATTGAGAGAACGTTTTGTGAAGAGATAACCAGATATCGGAATGCCCTGCTTTTTTGCGCGAAGAAATGCGAATGGGATACATTCAGGGTTAACGCCGGCAAACTGTTTGACTACGTAGAGGCCATTGAAATGTCAGAGATTGAAAGGAAATTCTTAAGGATCTCAAAGGTCGTTATTTTTATACTTATTTTAGTCGTTATTTTCATTCTGGAAATGAATACGGATATGACTCGTGAATTTTTAAAAATAAGGGAAAATATAATACTTTTGGCTTTTGCAGGGTGCTGTTTTGAGCTTTTCTTTTTTATTAATTTTATGCGGTACATGAAAATCAAGATAGCTCTTTATAAGAAAAGGAGAGAAAGATTTATAATAAATATTGAGAGCGATTTTAAAGATGATAAGATCCAAATGGGGGTTTGACCCATAAAAGCATTTCAATAAATCACACCCGCCTGTCCACAGGATACTTTGGACAGGCAGGCAGCACAGAGGTAATAAGGATATAAGAGTAAGCTCCAAGTATCAAAAGCCAAATTGCAAATAAGTAAAATATTGCAAAGATGAAATCGCCAACTTTCTAAATAGTGGTAATTTTGAGCTTTATTGCTATTTGCAGCCTGTGAATTGCATTTTGAAAGGTCTTCTTCGCTGTGGTTCATTGAACTATCGGGTTCCCAGCAATTTGTGATCTCCTTAATATTTGTTATAGTTTAAATGTGTTAATTAAGTATGTTGTACGCCTCAAGCCTCATTGTTAATATATCTAAAAATACATTTCATATGTAATGCTAGTTTAAAATGATATGTAAACATACTTGACAAATGTTTTTTATTGTATTATAGTGTAAGTATTCTGTATAATACTGAAATTTAAAAGCAGAAAAAATCCGTTAAAGATACACTTTTTATAAAATATTTTAACCATTGGAGGATAAGAATATGCCAAGATTAGAGAAGATAATCGATCTCAGATATGAGTTGCCGAAATATGGAGAATTCGAGGTTTTGGGTGAAGTGGTGCGTAAGGACAAGAATGGGATCGCAACAAAATTTTATAACATAAGCAGGGACGCTAAATTAAAATTGTGGGATTATTTAAAAGAAAACATGTCAGATGGCACACTTTGCCCTTATTGCGGCGCGGATAATGTGCGCAAGGTCAGGAAATGCGGTGTGTGCGAGTGGACGACGGATTTTAATTCTCCCGATTATCTGGTCGAGCATGAAAAGGAGTCTTTTGTCAGGAGGCTTACGGCCAGGTCCAAATCATTTTCTCTTGAGAATATGTACAGGATCCTTAATTACATAGATGTAGAAATCTTAGGCGTAGGGAAGTGCCTGGAGATCAATGAGGAATTTGTCGGCTCAAGCAGGCCTATGCTGGAAGTTTTTTCTATGATAAGAAAGGTATCGCCGACTGAATTGCCTGTTCTCATTATTGGAGAGAGCGGAACGGGCAAAGAATTGACGGCTATGGCCATTCATGAGAGAAGTCCGCGCAGGGAAAAACCTTTTGTGCCCATCAATTGCGCCGCAATACCTGAAAATCTTTTGGAGGCTGAACTCTTTGGATATGAGAAAGGTGCTTTTACAGGAGCTGTGAGCAGCAAGATAGGTAAATTTGAGTACGCTGACGGCGGTACAATTTTTCTGGATGAAATCAGTGAACTGCCGCTTGCGATGCAGTCAAAGCTCCTGAGATTTTTTGAGGATAAGATTATTGAGAAAATCGGCGCCAAGGCAGGGAAAAAAGTAGATGTAAGGATAATAGCTGCGACAAGCGTGGA
>JACQXH010000165.1 GCA_016208845.1 Nitrospirota bacterium
ACTCTGCACTCTGTTCTTCCCTCATCATGGTCAATGAACACATATCAGGCAGTTGTTCAGAGCCGGAATCATCTTCTTCATCCATCTGAATATACCCGGTCTTATAATGTCCAGCGTCGCAGGGAATCGGATCATTTTCTTTAATGGCTTTCAGCAGATTACCGGCAAACAAGGCATCGCCCGGCCCGCATCCCTCAGGCATGCAGAAAGTATTTGGATTCCCATTGCGCCTGTAGAACGCAAGGGATGATCTGTCTTTGATAAATACGTGCGTAAAATATCCGGCATAAGTGCAGTTCCTCCAGGCGTCATCGAATTCCTCCACAAACAATACGGCAGAGCGCACCTTTCTCTTCCTTATCTCCATCAATATCTGCCGCGGTATCACATAACCGCCGACCGTAATGACCATGTCAGGTCCTTCCCTGTCGATGAGCAAAGGTATCTTCCAGCAGTCCTCCATATGTTCGATCAAACGCTTCATGAACCCAGGGTCAAAAAGATCTTTTCTGCATACTGCGCCTGTATGAAACAGGCTTGGCCCAGGCGTGAACAGGTGAACGGCATGGCCCATGTCCATGAGATCTTTTACTATCATATCGCTCACGTTCTGGTGCGGCCACATAAGCGCGGGTGAGATGAATAATATCTTTTTGCCGCATATCTCATTGGCCTTACCGGTTGAAGCGGCAACTGACTTTATTGCATCAAGCCAGACATCAGGTGTGCAGTCCCTGATAACAATGATCCGGTCTTTAATATGTTCATGTTCCTTGACTATAGCTGTATCATTAGATGTGACTAAATCCACTTTATTAAGGAGCCGCTCTCTCACATTGCGGGAGCGTATATCGTGATACTCCTCCTGCCGCAGGGCGTTTAGAAATGCCGGATCAGAAGGCCCTGTCCCGGCTCCGGTATTGCTGTCATAGATGAGCCCTATGCCTTTGTTTTTTGCCTCTTCAGCGATCTCAATAGCCCCTCTGTCAATAACGTTCGAAAATATGATGACATCAGCCTTTGAGATTAATTGAGACTGGTACTGTGCAACAGCATAAAATGAGACGTCCAGCCCCTTCGCTGCATGCAGCTTGTTCAAGGGGATTATGAGCCTCTTATTGATCCCTGCAAAATTCCATTGATATATGACATGGACCTTTAGCATTTATTGCCCATCCTGAAAATTTCAATTTGACATGGAATAACACAGAAACGAAATGATTTCAAGAAAATCAATCTCCCCCATGCCGTCATTCCGACTTGTTCGGAATCTTTCCTGAAAAGGATTCTGGACAAGCCAGAATGACATGCCAACGGAAGGAATGACAAACAAGCGACTCTGCTTATGAATTTATTAATACAAACGTAATAAGTAAGTTTAAAAAATCCCCCTCTATCCCTCTTTGGCAAAGAGGGGGTAGGGGAGATTTTATAAAATGTTATAAAACTTTTTGCGCTTGCATTAGTATCTGTGCACATTATCATAAATCCTATAAGTCTGTATCCTAAATTTATTATTTTATTCATCACCGTTTAAAGTCTTCCTGTAAGCGTCAATGGTCATCTCCACCGCATTTTTAAATGTATATCGGGCCTTCACATATTCCGCAGTCTTCTGCCGCCTCCCTGGATCGCTTTTATGGTAAGCCGTTAGTACTGCCCTTCTGATCGAATCTATTGAGCCCGGATTTGCATAGGCCCCGAACTCTCCGTAATACTCGATCTCACCGGCCCTGTCAGCCACCACTGGCGTGCATCCGCACATGGCAGCCTCTATGGCTGACAGCGATATGCCCTCTATCCAGCTCGGCTGTGCATGCACCCTTGCAGCAGCAAAGGCGCTTGCAAGGTGGCGGTGTTTGAGCTGTGAGATGAACGTGGTATTTTTATGCGCCCAGAGTTTGCAAAGCTCGTAGTACTCATCATTTGTCCTTGCTCCTACAATGACGATCGGTATCTCAGGATTGTTACGTAATGCATAGAGCATCATAAGCTGGTTCTTGCGCCACTCCACATGGCCTGCGGCTATTACAAAATCTTTAATCCCGTAGCTTTCAATAAATATTTCCGGCCCGCAAGCCCCGAAGGTCTCATCATTTGCCGAGTTATAAACAATGGAAAACGGCCTGACCCTGTTAAGGTTAAGGCTCATCTGTCTCATTTCTGTGTAGGAAAAACATATCAGCCGGTCTGCCATCTCAAGGAGCGCCTTCTGGTCCTCCTCAATATTCCATTTGGCATAGAATCTCATGCCCTGCGTCAGATTCCCGGCTTTCAGCTTCCCCTGTGCGAGCATATTAAGGAAGGCATCTCTTTCATCCTGACCGGGTATCTTGAATATCTTGTTTATGGTGTTTATTACAAAATTCGTCTCTGAAGGGTCCATGTAAATGGTGGAGATTATGACCTTTGCATTATCCTGTTTTGCCGAGATCATCTGAGAGAGCGCGTCCTGTGTCTCCCATGCGTTGTGAAACAAATGCACAAGGTCATAACCCGCGGCGCCGGGCGTAAGGGATAATGAAATATCCGCCTTAACATTGAAACGGTCAAGCATGTCTATCGTATTAAGAACGCGGCCGCGAGGGCCTGTTGCGTCATCAAGTTTTGAGAACAGATAATGATGAACCATCAGCAATACGTTCATCGAATAATTCCGCAGTGCTCCTGAATTTGATTTTCCTATCGTAACTATTACGCTGTCCTTATATGCCTCCTGCATAAAACACTGCGGCGCCTCATTGAAATAATCCCTGTATATCCTTCGCAAATATTTTCTTCCGATAAAATTAGGATCGCCTGAAATGAAATTGTCTATGCCGCGGGACTCGTTTATCCTTGAAAACGCATCCCGGCTGCGGATAGAGATATATCCGTCCTTCTTGATTATGCGCTGAACTTCTTTTAAAAACCCTCTTATATTCTCGACAAAACCGAGATTGTCCCAGATGAATACCGCATCAAACTCCCCG
>JACQXH010000166.1 GCA_016208845.1 Nitrospirota bacterium
GCTAATCGTGGGCTTTGGCTCGGTCCTGATCAAGGGCTGTCCTTTCAGGCAGTTGGTATCAGCAGGACAGGGCGATACTGATGCAGGGGCTTCGGTCCTCGGCATGCTGACAGGTGCCGCACTCGTGCAAAACTGGGGGCTTGGCGGAACTGCGTCCGGCACTCCCTATGAAGGCAAGGTCGCTGTGCTTTCAGGTATTTGCGCATTATTTATTATCGGGCTCCTTTACCGGAAGAGAGGAGAAACATTTGCACCGGAGTTTCAGTCAGGACTCGATTGAGATTAAATGAATACACGAAATGCAATTTACCACAGAGGACACAGAGGAAAGAATAAACGAGAAGTGAGAAATGAAAAAAAAGAAAAAGAGATTCCCTGCTGCCAATTTCTTATTTCCTATTTCTCATTTAGTCCTCTCTGTGTCTCAGTGACTCAGTGGTTTTTATAGAGAGTTGAATATTGGGTAACGGCAAGGTAAATTGAAAACGAAAAGCAATAAGAAAAGTGATGTATGCGAGGTCCATGGATCCTCCCACAAGGCGGTAAACAAAACGCTTCTTTCCATGATGATCGCGACTGTCCTGTTGATAGGCTGGCATGTGTGGTTATACGGCCCGACTAATCAGTTCTTAAAACCAGGATCATCACAACAGCCTTTTCTCATAAGCTTTGCAAATGAAATATTTGATATGATCTTCAGCGGGCACGGGCTGCTTGCGGAGTTAAAGGACATCTTTCCATATTTTATGATCGGGATATTCCTGGCCGGCTTCATCCGCACTTACAAACTCACGGTCAGACTTAGAAGGTATCTGAACACATATGGTGTATCAAGTGTTTTTCTGGCTTCTCTGCTTGGCATATTGACCCCCCTGTGCGCATGCGGTACTTTGACTACTGCGGTAAGCCTGCTGTTTGCAGGCCTGCCATTAGCGCCTGTTATGGCGCTTCTTGTGACCTCCCCTTTGATGAGCCCGTCTGCCTATCTGCTGACCCTTAACGACCTGGGCCCGCAGTGGACTGTCATCAGAACTATGGCGGCGTTCTCAATGGGTATTTTTGCAGGGGTCATAACCCATCTCGTAAGAAATAAAGGTTTCCAGCCGGATGCCATAATGATCGAGGGCGCTGTCCCAAGAGGCGATTTTCACGATGAGAATTACCCTGACAGCCGCCTGAAGTGCAACTGCAAAGAGAAATTCGGCAACCGGGTAGCTGCCAAAACCGGGAATATGTTTGTTATATTCCTGGCAAAATCTTCAGAAATGCTCTGGTTAGTAGGTAAATATGTGCTTGCAGGTGTTGCGATAGGGACTGTTGCGGAGAGATATATGCCTTACGAATGGCTTTATAAATTGTTCGGACAGGATGATAAGCTGAATATATTATGGATCACATTCGGGTCAGTCCCGATATTTCTGCATCAGATCAGCGCATCAAGTATTGTTTACCATATAAAGAGCACTCTTAACGGCACTCTTAACAGTGGGGCGGCGCTGGCTTTCATGATCGGCGGGCCGGTGACGGCGATACCTACCATGGTAATGTTCTGGACCATCTTCAAGAGACGGGTATTCTTTTTATATATGTTTGTCTGCATCGCAGGGACGTTATTGATTTCCTACTCTTTCCAATACCTTGTTTTTGTCCCGCATGCAGATATGGACAACCCTCTTTTTAGAGGCGTCGGCTCGATCTCAGGCGGAAGCTCTTCCATTATTAATAAAGTGGACAAGAATGTACGCATCGTTATGGACCCCGGTGGTAAAAACATAATTGCCTCTTATAGCAATGACCTTGAAGGAAAAGGGAATGTTGTCTTTGATTCCGGTTTTGAGAGGTTCCTTAATGCCGCAGCCGGCAAATACGATAACCGGAGATACATAGAAAACATAGCACAATGGCTGGAAGAAAACAACAGTTCAGTAAATGATAAAAAGATATTGATCTATAATACGTTTAACAAATCAGGTCTGGACAAGAATGCATTTATTAATAATGCTACGAGTGCGCTTACAAAAGAAAATGGGTTTAAAGTTAATATAACTGACAGAAAAGAAAGACCGGCGATCACCGAAGAATTCCTCAAAGAATACAGCCAGCTCTGGATATTTTTCGGTGAGGCAAGTCCGGAGGATTGTTTTTCCGACGATGAACTTAATATAATTTTCAGGTTTGCAGAGGAAGGCAGGGGGATGTTGATTGTGACAGGTGGAGATCAGGTTGAAGCTGGAAAAGACCGGAACGCCGCTAACCGGATAGCCGGCAGATTCGGCGTTACATTCTCCGGTTTTGTTGAAAATAAAAAAGAGCTCCGTGTATCTTCAGCATCTTATTTTTTTGATAAAATGTCAGGTATACTTGGAAGAATATTGAAACTTGTGCATAAGGCATAGATTTTTTAATAAAAAGAGGAGAAGACATGAAACCTCAGAGGGCTCAGAGAAAAGAATTTAGATCTTTTAAAACCCTGTGAACTCAGTGGTTGCTTTATAATTACAACGAGGGCTTCTGCTTCCGCAGGGATAAAGATCTTATTAAAAATGCGTAATGCAGATTGCAGGTCAGCAACAGGCAAGACAATAACTGTGAGTACACAGAGTTGGGATAAAATTTCTTTTAACTCATTTTTTCTCAATACTTTCTCTGTGTCCTCTGTGGTTATATTTTATATTAAGAACTGGAGGGAATGATGAAAAACAAGGCTTTGATCCTGGACATTCAGCAGCTCAAAAGATTTGATGACGCAAAGCGCCACATGGAAACAATATGGTCTGACAAGCGCGCAAAGATAAACCTGATCTGTATGAAACCCGGACATGAGATAACCACCCATACCCATCACGATAACCACATCTGGATAGTCATGGAGGGTCAGGGTGAGTGCATGATTGCAGGTGAAAAACATATTATCGGACTTGGCAAGATCGTCATAGTTCAACCGCTTGTGGACCATGGGATTCGCAATGCATCAAAAGAAAACCTTGTCATTGCCTCCTTTACTGCAGCAGGAGACTGATGAAAATATTCAGAAATCCTGATGTCATGTGGCGGGAGGAAGATGAATACAAGAAGCAGGCCCTTGATGCGCTTGAAAAAGATGATGAGGCGGCTGATATAGGAACTTCCATATTATATTACGACGGCAGGATGCTTACGCTTAATATCCTCGGAACAGAGGTCTGGAAGAGATGCGATGGAAGAACACTTGATGAGATGGTATCTGAGCTCATTGAGGTCTTTGATGTGTCCCCGCAAGTGCTGCTGAAAGATGCCGCCGCATTTCTCGATGAGATGAAAGAGAAAGGTTTAATTTCTTGTGAAGACTGACTGGCTGCCGGCAGCTCCGCTGACTATTAACTGGGCGGTGACGAATAAATGCAATTTCAAGTGCGGCCACTGCTACAGCAGGGCCGACCCCTTTGATGAGCTTGATCCGGATGTTCTACATACATGCATCGAACGCGTTGCCCGCTCAGGCATCCTTTCAGTAAATTTTGGCGGCGGCGAACCGCTGTTGAGAAAAGACCTTATGGACCTTGCAGCGCATGCTTCGCAGGAAGGACTCCGTGTATCAATGAACAGCAACGGTTATCTCATTGACACTGATAACGCCCGCGAGCTTAAGAAAAACGGTTTTTCAAAGATCGGCATCAGCATTGACAGCCACAAACCGGAAGTACACGACAGTTTCAGAGGGGTCAGAGGCAGTCATGAAAGGGCTGTTAAAGCGATCTATTATCTTAATGAGGCGGGTATCGAGACCTCTATATCATCCGTGATATGCAAGATCAATCACAACGATATAGATCCACTGACAGACTTTGCCGTGCATATGAGGGTAAAGCAGTTGAACGTTCATAATTTTAAATGCTCGGGACTCGGCTATTCGAATAAAGATGAACTCGATCTGACCAGCGACGAGTGGCGGCAATTCTATATACGCGCGCTTGAAGCAAAGCAGAAGACTAAAGATATTGATATCTCCCTTGATGACCCGATCATAGCGCTGCTGGGTGCGGGGAAAGGCGATTCAATGGTCAAAGGCAGCGTTTGCGGAAAGCTTTCATTAAACATAAAGACGAACGGCGACATTACTCCATGCGGTTTCATCCCTATTGTAATCGGAAATATTGTCCGGGATGACCTTAAGGACCTCTGGAAAAATTCCCCTGTACTTGAAAAGATGAGAAATAAAATACCCACAGGCAAATGCGTACAATGCAGCAAGTTCGACGACTGCCTTGGCGGCTGTACCGCACGGGCCATAGCCCTTACAGGTGATATGAATAACCCTGACCCTCACTGCTGGCGGAATGAAGACTGAGAGGCTTGTCAATCCTATAATCATTTACTGGGATATCGATCCTTCCCTTTCTGAAGACTTTATCGATAATATCTGCAGAGATATTCTGGCGATGAAGATATTTATTCTCTGCCTCAGGGATTTTTCTCCGGCGCCCAACAAAACCACTGTCTCCATCCTGAATAACTTGGCGGGGAAAAATATCAAACTGAGATTAACAGTTGAAGATTCGTTTATTGATCAGTTGCATATGGGAATGTTCAGGGCATTCAAGCAGGCACGCTTCTATATAAATTTTGATTCACTTGAAGGGATTAACAGAAAATTGAGAGATATTGAGCGGTTGATTAATTCAGGATATTCTGCCGGCATCTCGTTTTATCTGAATGAAAAGAACTTCAGGGAAATCCCGGACGTTGTATCATTATGCATAAAGAATAATATCAGGTTTCTTGAATTTCCGATCCAAAGAGCCGACAACGAGGAAAAGATATTTTATCTCAGCCCGCATGATGCGAGCCGGCTATCGGAAATTGCAGGGGAGATCGATCTTGATAAGATTGAGCTGACTATTCACGATCCCTTCATATGGGAATTATTTCATAAAAAAGATAAGTCAAAATGGGAGGGATGTAACGGCGCATTGACGATGTTATACATATCAGAGGATCTAAAGGTGATGCCGTGCCCGTTAATTCCTGTTGAGGTCGGGAACCTCCGCAGCTCATCACTAAAAGAAATCTGTTTATCAAAAGAGAGACAGAAGATAAGAGAAAAACTTTCTGCCCCGCCTTATAAATGCAGAGACTGCTTTATCGTCAATACTTGCAATGGCGGCTGCAGAGGGAGAGCATATGTCCTTTTCAATGGCTTTGATAAGCGGGATCCTGCATGTTCTGCCTGATTTCATTAACCCCGTTTGATTGTCAAACTGACAAATAAATTGTCATTTCGGCATAAGTATTTATATTTATTCAAACTACATGTTTTTTTAATAAAAGACCCTAACCCCGCTTTTAAACTCCATATTAATCATTGTCAAAGTTGAAAATACGCCTTCTCACCTCTGGTATAGAATATGCTTTTTTTATATCAGGGAAAAATATAACTATCACTTTCAACCAATAATTATTAAGCAGTAGAATGAATATGCTTAGACAAAATCTTCTAATCGCAATGATCGCTGCATTTTTTCTAATTATTATATCTTTTGCTATCCCTTCATTATCCACAGCCGCCTGCATAGACACAGGCGGTGACGGCTACGGCAATCCGGGTGACGCATCATGCCCCAATGGCAATAAGGCCGATTGCAATGACAATGACAACAAGGTCTATCCCGGCGCTGCC
>JACQXH010000167.1 GCA_016208845.1 Nitrospirota bacterium
CCTAATAGACTCGCAATCGATGAATCATGGATGCATCTTCTTTTCAATACTTTTTTGAAATCACCCGTAGAACAGGCGAAATCACTGCATATCTCACCGAAACCGTCAATGGCCGTTGAGTTTGGGCACAGCAGTGCAAAGTCAGACAGCCTCATAACCGTCTTAACACCCGATTCCTTCGCAGCCTTAAAAATTGAATAGGAGAGATGTTTTGTAACTCCAAATCCCTGCACTATATCCGGCCGGGTGCCGGCAATGAGATTCTGCATGTTTTCATAAGCTTCCTTGTTAAAAAACATATTAACCATAGCTTTTACATTGCTGCGTGTAGGCCGCACGGAAAAGCCTTCCTTGGAGAGGTCATAATATGTACAAAAATACTTAGAATATTCTGTTTTATAATTTTCATTGAAATTAGTGGAGAAAGGGATCACTGTATGCCCCTTTGCTTCAAGAAGTTCCTTGGCTTTAAATAAATAAGCCTCAAGCCCTCCCCGCCTGTAATAGAATTTGGATGCAAAAATAATTTTCATTAATATCCTCTTATGTCTTAAATACCACTCGTTCTGGCATTAAACTATTGTGCCTTATTTCTTTCGAAGCAATTAAATCAGGCAAGGTATTCCTTCTCCCACAAGTAAAATATTAATAACGCAAAAAGACGGGAGCTATTATCAACGCCAGTCTCATGTTCATCCAATAATCTCTTGACCTGGTTCTGGTTGCAAAAAATGCTTTTATGGCCTAAAAGAATATCCCTGAGGTCAGATCGTAGTGCGCCCCTAAACCAATCTGAGATGGGAATTGAAAATCCCCACTTCCTGTTGACATTCAGTTCATCAGGCAGAATTCTCTTTGCCAGTTTTTTAAGGAGATACTTAGTTGTCATCCCCCTGACTTTGAGATTGCCCGGAATTCTTTTAAAAGAAAACTCTGCGATCCTGTAATCCAGAAGAGGGGCCCGGGTCTCAAGGGAAACAAGCATGCTCGCCCTGTCAACTTTAACCAGTATGTCATCCGGCAAATATGTCTTTAAGTCCGTGAAAGTAAGACGATTAATCAGATCACCTTTCCATCGCTCCAGGTATACACGTCTTGATAATTCAGGGCCTGCCAGCTCATTATTTAAAAGCCTCAGTATTTCATCGTCAAATATTAAGCGTCTTTGTTTTTCCTTGAAGAATAGATAAATACACCTTTGAATAAATGCCTCACTCATATCGCCCCGCATCATCAATAACTGCTTCCTGATTTTAGCTAATGCGATAACGGGCATAATTTCGGCCAGGTTTGCCAGGCCTTTTCTCACAGGAAACGGTATAAGCCTGCGTGCATAGTGATCAAAAAGACTTGCAAGGTATATTTTATATCCGCCGAATATCTCGTCACCGCCGTCACCGGAAAGCGCTACGGTCACATGCTCTCTCGTAGCCCTGGAAACATAGTAGGTCGGAATCATTGAAGAATCAGCAAAAGGCTCATCAAACTGGCGTACGAGTTCAGGAAGGATCGACACAGCGTCAGGTTTGACAATAAGCTCATGATGTTCGGTGCCGAAATGCTTAGCAACTATCTTGGCATAAGGAAGTTCGTTATAGGCACCATCTTCAAATCCTATTGAGAAGGTTTGCACAGGCTTATCAGAGGCCCTGCTCATCATCGCAACAACAACGCTTGAATCAACCCCTCCGCTTAAAAATGCGCCAAGCGGGACATCACTTAACATCCTTGTCCGCACTGCATCTTCTATAAGGTTCTCTAATTGATCCAGCAGATCATCTTCCGGCGTATGCTCTTCTTTAAGATGCGGGACATCCCAATAGCTCCAGATCTCCTGCTCCCCGCTGTTCAGGTCGTAGACCATGGCATGTGCCGGAGGCAGTTTTCTGATATTTTTAAATATGCAAAGTTCTCCCGGTATATACCCGAACGTAAAATAAAAATTAAGCGCCTGAAGGTCTATATCCCGCGAAATATATTCATCTTTTAGAAGCGCCTTTATTTCCGATGCAAATACGAATTTACTGCTTATTATATTATGTGAATAATAGAGAGGTTTTTTGCCTAATCGGTCCCGCGCCAGGAAGAGAACTCTTTTTTCCTCATCATAGATGCCAAAGGCGAACATTCCATTAAATTTCTGAAGACAGTCTGTGCCCCATTCTTTGTACGCATAGATAATAACTTCAGTATCTGATCGGCTTACAAATTTATGGCCTTTTTCTTTTAGCTCTGTCCTTATTTCCCTGAAATTATAAATTTCCCCGTTAAAGATGACCCATATTTTTTCTTTGCTATCCGGCATTGGCTGCCGGCCGGCTTCTGAGAGATCAATTATGGAAAGTCTCCTGTGAGCTAATCCCACTTCCTTATTCCTGCTGATCCAGCAACCTGAGTCATCGGGCCCGCGATGAACCATAGTATCGCGCATTTTTCTTAACTGCTGTCCATCTATCCCTTTTTTATCTACTATACCTAAAATGCCGCACATTTTTAAGTAAGCTTTAGATCATAGAACAAAGTCTCAAACAAAGTCTTTATTCAATTTGACCGGAAGCGCCTCTCATGAAAATAAATTCGTTCATGTCTTTACTGACTAATTTATCAATCTTCAATTTTATAAGCGAATAATGCTTATCTTCATAAAAATAGATAACATCCTCAGGCTTAGCAAATTCATACGGCAGTCCGCCAAGCCAATCAATCCAGTCACGTATTACTGACATCCCGCGATTCTTTTTGTACTCAGCGTATCTCCTAATCGGATTTCTGAAGCTCAGCAAATCAACCAAAAGCCTTTTCAGGAAAAAGAAAGGGAAAAAGACTGCTACGGTTATGTATTTGGCAAAACTGCCATAACAATAAAATTGCTTTATCTTTAACCAAATCCTTGACTTGATCCCCTGATCGTTATAGATGGCAATATATAAAAGACCATCAATCTTAACTGGTATGCAGGCATTCTCCAACGCCTTCCACATATGACCGGTGTGATGGAGTACACCCCAGGAATAGACGATATCAAATTTACCCAGATCTTCCATATATCTCCTGTCAAGGACAGAACCTCTCTCAACTATCCATTTGTCATCATCCGGAAAATAACGCTTTTTCAGTTCAGATGTGCATGCAACGGATTGCGGATCATAATCCAGGGAATGAACCCTGGCGCCAAGACGTCTCGCAGCAAGACTGAAAAGACCGCTTCCCGAACCAATGTCCAAAAAACTTTTACCTTTCAGATCGTTAATCTCAAGCATTTGCCTTAAAGAATTTTCTGCCTGGGATATGCGTTCGTCATCAAGCACAGAGAGAAAACTCTTCCAGTTCTTCCCGAATTCAAACCGCTTGCCATCTTCTACTTCTTTTTCAAACATGTCGTTTCATTTTTTTCCGCAAAAACATATTAATAAAAAAACCAAATAATTGAACATGTTAACTTATATTTAAATATTCCAGCGCAAGCATTTTACAATGGTTATCAATAGAGTAACTCTCATTAAACAGTTCAAATGCTTTTTTCGCTAATTTCGCAGCGAGTTTTTCATCCTCCATTAATTTTAACAACCCTTCTGCCAGCAGATCGGGGCGTTCAGGAGGTACAAGCAGCCCTGTCTCTCCATCCCTGATAACTTCACGGTTTCCGCCCACTGCAGTTGCAACTATCGGCTTCTCATGCGCCATCGCCTCAAGAAGTGAAATCGGCAATCCCTCAAATCTCGAGGAATTAACGTAAATATCACATATTTTAAAGATTTCGCTCACATCGTCAATTAATCCAACGAGGCGGACTTTTTTTTGCATTCCGCTTGACTTAATTTGTTTTTCGAGCCTTTCCCTGTCGGGCCCGTTTCCGGCAATTAAGAGGACGCATTCAGGCAGTTTCTCTACAACCCTCCTGAACGCTTCAATTAAAATATCGTGTCCTTTCTCTTCTGAAAGCCTGCCAAGTGTTAATACCACTTTGTTATTCCCGGTTAATTCTAATTTATGAAGAATATTCCCGGGTAGCGCGCTGCCTGGAAGGACAATCCGAACAGCGTTATTCAATAATTTTAATTTATTGCCTGGAATAAAGGTACTGAGATTTTTCAGGACTTGAGCGCTGCATGCAAGAAGTAAATCGTTTTTTTTGAGACAAATACGTTCAAATAACCGGAATTTGTAATCAGAATGGACAGTGGTCACGACTTTTGATCCGGCAAGACGTCCGACCCAAGGACCTGTATGATTTAGTAAATGGATGTGCAGTATATTAATCCTTTTTTTACGTAAATGATTCAAAAGTTTAAAATAATACCACAGCATGCGTACTGAGCTATGAGGGGCCCCCCAAACATGAACAGGTATGCCTAACGATTTAAATTTATCCTGCCATATCCCTGCTTCGAATACGATGTGAATTTCAAAATAAAATCTCGTATCATCCTTCAGGCAGGACATTTCGTCCAGGATCAGCCGCTCAGCTCCACCCACATTGCCTGAGGGAAGCAATATGGCAATTTTTTTTTCAGGATATTTCGAATTTATCATAGGTTTCTTATTTTTTGATTTTTTCATACACTTTACTAATCTGCTGAAGGAAAACAATTTTCTCTTCCTCTGTCACGATATAATTGCTCATGACCGTAGCAATACATAGAAACAGAAATGCCATAGACATCTGAATATTATTTAACAATAAAATAAAAGGGGTTAAGCAGATAAAAATTGTAGTTAACTTTATTTCCATGTTTTCCCTTCGATATAGAAGGAGCAGTATTAACAATACCAGCACCTGGGAGCTTAGAGTAGCAATCGCGGCGCCTACAAGGCCATATTGCGGGATCAAGATAAAATTTAATCCGATGTTCAATACGAACCCTCCGGCAGTTGCAAGGATCACCAGGTATGGTTTTTCAATAAGACTTGGGTATATACCCGTTATCCATACAATTGTATTAAATAACCAAAACATTAAAAAATAGGTTAGTATGGGCAATCCTTCAAGATATTTGTTCCCATACAAAATATACATAATCTGTTTCTTTAATAGTATAAAAATAACCGCCGCTCCCAAAACAGATATAACTGTAATTTTGATCGCAAGATTAAGGATCAACATCACCTTATTTTTTTCTCCGCGCTCCCACATACTGCTCAAACTTGGCATCAGGACGGTACCCGCGATCATGCCGACCATAAATACCATCTGCGTTATGTTCACAGAAACCGAATAGATTCCTACTTCACGCAGGCCAAAAAAATGGTTGAGCACAAGACGGTCGGTAAAACTGTATAGTGTATAAAAAGCCGGCGAAATAATAAACCAGACAGAATATCTAAACATCTTGGTATAAAAAGCAGGGTCATGAATTACAGAACTCTGAGACCCGGACTTGATGACATGCTTCCAGAATATGCGGCCAAAGACCATCGATACAGCAGCAAATGAAATTAAATAGGCCAAAATGGTAGATTCAGCATTGGAATAAACAACGATAAACAAAATGCCAAACAGAGTAAAGATAAACGCCTGCATTAATCTTAGCAAGGCACTCATCTTGAAAACCCGCATTCCATTAAACGAGGCAAGAATATTTTCATATAGCACAAATGGACATATTGAAACAGCGCATAATATGATTACATATTTATAGTGCGCAGAATCATATAAGGCTTCAGAAATATATTTTGAGAAGATCAAAAAAAGAAAGGTAACTAAGAAGCTCGCTATAATCGATAATATATAATTTTTTCTAAAAAAGTCCCCTAATTCGCCCTTCATCTCATATTGCGGCACATAACGTTCATAACACGAAGGAAGCCCGAGTTTGGCAAACGAAACTACGAGAGGTACTACAAAAAGGGCTAAAGTGTACACCCCATATTCACTGGGGCCGAGCATTCGCGCAAATACAACTCCTCTCGCAACCTGTAGCAGCCTTTCAATCATTGTAAGCATCAGGATAAAACCTGTGGATTCAATTACAGTTTCTTTTTTTAATAATTTCTGAATAAGCGAAGTCAATGCGATCAAGACCTTTCAAGTACATTTTTTATGATTTTCATGATTTCTTCTGCGACCTTTTTCTTTTCATAATTAATCGCCGGCAGCGGCAGGGAGCCCGGTCTATGCCGCAAAACATTCGTGATGACATTAACAATCGCTTTGACATCCGAAGGATCAGCCACCAGTCCGCCAACCTCATTCAGAATTCTTTCAGTAGCCCCTTTTGGAGAAATAGCGAAAATAAACCGGCCTGCGCCAAGATACTCAACCAGCTTTGATGGAAAGAAAACAGACAACTCAGCCGGCGCATCAATAACGAACAGACAATGAGCGGTCTGCATCAGCCGCAGACTCTCAATATACGATACAGTTCCTGCGATACGAATAATTCGCCGGGCCACAGGATATTTTTCAAGCAGTTCTTTATGTATGCATAAAGAACCTATAAATTCGATATATATATTTTCCAATAAACCAGGCTCAATCCGTGAAATGACTTCAAGAGCCTCAAAAAAAGGACCAGGAGACCGTGCACCATAAAAATTTCCTATGAAACGAATAACATACCTGTCCTCAGGAGGCTTGACAGCCTCATCAAATAATGCACTATCATAACTGTGAGGGACATAAAATACCTTGTTGCGCCACGTCGGATGATATTTTTTCATAACGAGGTCTACGGTTTCAGGAGATGTAAAGATCACGGCATCTGCCATGGAAATGACATGTCGTTCCAAACGTCTGTTTACCCGCATTTTCAAAATACCGCTATTGAATGGATTATCAGCCCATGGATCGCTGAAATGAGCAACCCATGGAATCCCGGTTCGTTTCTTAAATTCCAAGCCGAAGAGGTGATCTGACATCGGTGTGCCAAAGGTCATTAGCAGATCCGGTTTATATTTAATTTTATTTTTCCATTCCCAAAGATATTTACCCGCCTGCTTGATCCATGTCCTTTGTGGATCTGGAAAGCAAATCCGTGGAAAAACATATCGTCTTAACCGATATTCCAAAAATTTAGGCAGCTTGTCATTGAAAGGACGAAAAGGCAGGCGAATAATATGTTCCAGAGGATGTTCTATACCGGTTATGATAGTTTCGTCCTTCATTTCCCATGCATCATCTCCGCATAAGACGACAACAGAAGCATCTAGATTTGCGATAATACGTAAAATCTGAATGGACTGAGCAGAGGCCATGGGGGGGAAATAATAAGACAATGCCAATATTTTGATCTTACTCTTCATGCGGCAGTCTGTCCCTATGACTTCGTTCTAAGCCGTTGACAATGATCCCTACAATTCTTTCAGCCGCCCTGCCATCCCCGTAAGGATTTCCTTTTGCGGACATTTTCCTGTATTCATTCTCATCAGTTAACAATAAGGAGGCTTGCTTGAATATATCATTTTTGTTATTACTC
Organism: Nitrospirota bacterium; assembly: GCA_016208845.1. Taxonomy (GTDB): domain Bacteria; phylum Nitrospirota; class Thermodesulfovibrionia; order UBA6902; family BMS3Bbin08; genus JACQXH01. Next base: position 7,416 of record JACQXH010000167.1, read on the forward strand.
ACAAGCCTTACAACGCCGGCGGCTATTCCCTCCGGTCTTTCAGTTAAATTCCTTGTAACTAATACCGGTTTACCAAACGACGGTGCTTCTTCCTGAATACCTCCGGAGTCCGTAATAATAAAATATGCCCTCTCCATAAGGTAGACAAAGGGAAGATATTCCAGAGGCTCAATCAAATGGACATTAGGCAGACTCGTTGTACCGATAATTTTTCGAACAGGCATTTGAACGTTTGGATTCATATGGACCGGATACAATATTTCGCAGTCGGGAAATTTCCAGGCAAGCTCATTTATTGCAGTGCATATGTTCATGAACCCTTCTCCGAAACTTTCCCGTCTATGCCCTGTCACTAATACCAATCTTTTTTCTTTATCAAGAAAATCAAACATCTTGGCAAATTTGTTTTGCATATCAGGGGCGTTAATCCTCTCCATCGCGATCATCAGTGCATCTACTACGGTATTGCCTGTAACATAGATATTTTCTTCTCCGATCCCTTCTTTTAACAAACTATACTTCAGTGGGAGCAAAATGGTATTGGGCTATCACACTTGTAATGCGCCTGTTTATCTCTTCAGGATAGGGGGCATATTTGTCATATGTTCTCAGACCTGCCTCGATATGTCCAAGAGGAATTTTTTCATAATATGCGGCCAATGACGCCGCCATAGCAGTTGTTGTATCGCCCTGCACTAGCACCATGTCAGGTCTTTCCTTTTTGAGCACCTCATTGAGTCTCAGCAGTATATTTGTAGTTATATGATATAGATCCTGATTTTCTTTCATCACATTAAAATCATAATCAGGAGCTATCTCAAATATATCCAGCACCTGATCCAGCATCTCCCTGTGTTGAGCTGTAACGCACACAACCGACTCTATCTCTTTTGTAGTTTCAAAGATCTTAAGTACAGGAGCTACCTTTATCGCCTCAGGGCGAGTGCCAAAAACTGAAAGGATTTTCATTTAAACTGCACCTCGTAAATGTCTGAACAATAAACAACTCTGGATCAGAGCCTCGATGACTTATATTGAAAATATTTCCACTGAACAGCGATTAAAGTTCGTCTTCTTTGCGTTGTTTATCCAGGAATAAAAAGCCTGATACATGAAATTCACACCCACATTTTTATCTGATCACCGCTACATCTTCCGCTTCTAATTTAGGGCGTTGCATTGAACGCTGGTATAAGCCGGCTACAATGCCGGCGACCATATAAAATAAAGAATTGGGGAATTCAAAAAAATGCATTTCAATAAACTCAATGTTTATTAAAAAAACGATAAAAATACCAATAAATATGACAACCATATTTTTCATGGGCGAGCCCTCAAGAGAAAGATGCCGATTAACCGTATCTTCTCCTCTTGCATAAGGGATTCCTTTAATCGGAGAAAAATATTTTGGGGCAAGTTTTTGAAATGTGTTAAACCCTGATCCGAATAAAGGATTATCAGCCAACATTCTCAATTCTGCTGCAAGCAGATTTATGCGGTTGTAAATAGGGCCGGCCTCACCAAATCTCTCCTTGACGGCTTCATTAATACTTACGTTCTCTTTACCTACTAATGATTTTTTTGTGTATGTGCGAGAATCCGGGCCAAATTTCATAATAATACCAGCAGAAACAGCCAATATAAAGACGACCGATATAAACGCCAGCCTAGATTTAGGATAAAATAGCGGTATTACCAATATTGCCATAGAGAATGCTAACCAGCACGCACGCGTATAAGTAAAGAGAAGTGTTATCATCATAATTACAATGGTCATAATCAAGAAAATCTTTACCCACTTTTTATAATTCTGGAATAAAAGGTAAAAAACCATAAAGAATATCATCCCAATTACCGAGCCATTAACTGCCGCCTGAACAAAAGGACCTCTTGCGCGGCCAAAATGGATCCCCACACGCGGATCCATAATGTACCCGGGAAAAACAAGCTGTTTTAAGCCAAAGTGCTCAAATATTCCAGTTATGCCTAAATATAATCCGGCTAATGCAAAAAATAAAAACGTTTTATTTATTTTTGATTCATCATTGATTGTATTTTTGGCAATAAAAAATATTGAAAAAGGCACAACATAACCAGTAAATAAAAAAGAGATATCCAGTCCTTTTTCCGCCTTAAAAAAAGTTCCTGAAACTATGGTAGAAATCAGAATATAAATACACATTAACAACATTGCTGCCTCAACCTTCAAATTGCCGGACATGATTTTTCTTTTGTATAACACTGTATCCAGCAGGAAGAGGGAAAAAAGTCCAACCCATAATGTCCTATCAGGAGTAAAACCCGGGATCATATGAAATTTAAGTCCGCCAAATGCTTTCAATAAATCCAATAAAAACCATAGTAATAATACATACATCAAATTCTGCTTAAAAAGAATTAATAATAAAATAATGGCTAAAAACGAATACATTGATATTACTACCACAGGCGGCATATAGAGGTAGAGCGCGGCAATGCTGAGTAAAACAACAAGAAATATAATGACGAACCTCAAAAAGGCACCTCCTTAGCGCTTATAGCGTTAATACAGCTCCGCCCCTTCAGTTACATAAAGTGCGACTGAAATACTGGATAGGTCTTGAGTTGTAACAGGCCTTACGCTAACTCACTCTTTTTCATAATAAAACCAGGAAATAACAAAAACATAAAGTATTTCATTCCATTCACACTGACTTAAAATAGTCACAAGTCTTCCTTAATCCTTCCCTGAGCGATGTCTTCGGTTCCCAGATAAGACATTTTTGGGCCCTTGCATGATCGATCACGCTCCTGAGTTGCTCCCCCTGCTTGTGGGGGCCGTGTTTTTTTATTACATCCGGATTTATAATTGCTGCCACATGACTGAAAATTTCATTGACAGAAGTCTCAATGCCCGTGCCAATATTGAAAATATTCTCTGACGTATTACTCTTTATAGCCAGAATATTGGCCGCAACTACATCTTTCACATAGACAAAATCCCTCGTTTGACTGCCGTCTCCATTTATAACAGGTTGTTCCTCTTTCAGCATCCGCTGAATAAAAATAGCCACAACTCCGGCCTCGCCAAAGGGGTCCTGACGGGGTCCGTAAACATTTGCGTACCTGAGCACTGTATAGTCCAATCCAAAAACTTTTTTATAATAATAGAGATAATGCTCAGCAACAAGCTTGGTTATACCGTAAGGGCTGATCGGTCTCAAAGGATGGGTTTCCGGAGCCGGATAAACTTCCTGTTCCCCGTAAATAGCGCCTCCAGATGAGGCAAAGATAACTTTTTTTGTTTTATATTTAATACAGTTTTGAAGGATATTAATTGTGCCTAATACATTTATATTAGCGTCATAAATAGGATCTGAAACCGAGCGGCGCACATCCATTTGTGCAGCATGGTGATTCACATGATCCGGGAGTTCTGTCCTGAAAACATTCTCCAACTCAGGAGACTGAATATCTAATTTATAGAATGAGGCATTGCTGTTGATATTCTGCAATCTCCCTGTTGAAAGGTCATCCACTATAACAACTTTGCAACCCTCTTCGATCAATCTGTCAACGATATGAGAACCAATAAAACCGGCTCCCCCGGTTACTAATACCTTCATAACTACCCCCGTTCCGAAATTTCAAAACAACACTGAGCAATCTTTATGTCAATTTATAGATTATGCCGGGTATCACATATGTCCGATTATTCAATATTGCTCCTATGATATTCGCTTTTTTATTAGTCATGGGGGCTATTGCATTTATTGCTACCATCCGATGAGTCTTGCCTTCATCAATCAAGATAATAATGCCATCTACAACAGATGACAGAACTGCTGAATCTTTAAAGCCTCTCAAATCCGCACAGGTAATAATAATAATTTCAAATTTTTCCCTGGATTTATTGACTATATCGGCAATATGAGAGGATTCCAGCAGGATAACAGGGTTATATTCAGTATTTCCAGACGATAATACATATAAATTAGAACCCAGATCATGGACTGCATCTTCAAAAGTGACTTTCCCTTCAATAACATCAGAAAGACCCGAGTTATCAGCAACGTGAAGAAGCTGGGACAATAAGGGAGTTCTGAAATTAGCATCAATGATAAGCACCTTATGACCCTGTTTGCCAGACAAATACAGGCCTATATTGGCAATAATAGCAGGTGTTTCCCGTGAACCTTCAATATCTGTCACAAGGAATGATTTTATACTCTTGTCTTTTACCATAAGATACATCTGTTCAGACAGATTCTGATAGGACTTCACATAATCAGGGGGTAAATTGCTGCTGTCGTTAATAAGAGGCTTAATTTTTGATTTTTTCTTTGGAATTGTGCCAAGGACAGGAATGTTTAACACGGCTTCAACTTCCTGCGGAGATTTGAATGTGGGATCCAGAAAATCAAATGTAAATGTAAGCACCAGGCTCAAAAAAATACTTGCCATGAAACCAATAATAAGAAGACCCACTTTGCTCACACCTTCCGAGGGTAATCCATATTGAGCCTGTTCTATTATCTTTACAGTTGCAGGGCCCAGCGCTTCTATGACGGGAAGCGGTCTTCCATCGAGAGTTTTGGAAAAATCTTCAAGATAATTACTTAACTGCCTCACAGTAACATGTTTCTCCCCAAATTTCAATTTAAGTTCTGCGATCTGCTGTTCAAGGTCAAACATAACATACGACCGGCTCACTGCATTCGCAATTACTGCAGAGGCAGCCGGGTCAAAATCCCTGACTGTGATCGTGAACATGCTGCTTTCCTTTATAGGATCGGTAGAAATATTTGAATTCAACCGGCTCACAGCAAGATCAACAAAAAAATGCTCCTTTTGTTCGTGGGGCATTTTTTCAAATCTGTTCAATATACGTTCCATATTGAGTTTTATTAAAAAAGTCTTAAGCCTTGTAGAAAAATTAGTTTCATAATCAATGGGCCGCTCATAAAGCTTAAGGGCCTTAACCACACGTTCAAGAACAGCGTTTGATTTTACAAGCGAAAGATGATCGGTAATACCCTCGCCAAGAAACGTTGGCCGGTAATAACCTGCCTTTGCTTCTTTTACTGCTGGAACGATCATTGTGACTTGAGATTCATAAAGCGGCGTCTGGAGTTGAATCCCTAAATAGACAGGTATTAGAACTGCCAGAATAACAATAAGAAACAAATATTTGTGTCTGAAGATTATGCGCAAATAATCTCTTAAGGTAGCGGAACTTGAAACCGGCTCCATTTAATATCCTCCTATATTTAAAAAATTCCCTCTGAAATAATTAATACATCCCCCGGCATGATCGCAACATCTGCTCCGGCATCACCTTTTAGTACAGCATTGATATTCACCTTGATGACTTCATACTTTATATTATTCTCGCTTTGCCTTAATATTTTGACCCGGCGCGGCGATCCCCATTTTGTAAATCCTCCGGCAGTAGTTATTGCTTTAAAGGCAGTCATTTCATTCTCAAGAGGATATTCTCCTGGTCTGTTAATCTCTCCATAAACATAGAATGTCATATTACGTTCAATAACTACTATGTCGTCAGCCTGAAGCGAAACATCTCCGCCTTTTCCGCCTTCAAGAGATCCTTTACTTAGATGAATTTCAGCTATATCCTTATATTCAAGCCCTTCATTATCTCTTCGTTTAATCTTAACCCTGCCGTAAAGAGCATTGTTCGTTACGCCGCCCGCTAATGAAATGACCTTTGCCAGAACAAGGTCTTGCTCAAGCGTATATTCACCGGGCCTGATAACTTCTCCCTGAACAAAAAATGTCTTATTCCGTTCTATGATCAATATATCATCAGGCTGAATTAGAAGGTCGCCCCCGTTTCCTTCTGCAATAGTGCCCTTATCAAGATTAGCTTCACCTATTTCCGCGTAGTCGTGTCCTTCACCTTCTTTGCGTTTGATTTTAATTTTGCCGTAAAGGCCGCTATTTGTCACGCCGCCTGCAGTAGATATAGCCTTTACTATCGTCATACCCTTCTCAAGCACAAATTCTCCAGGCCGGCCAACTTCTCCCTGGACAAAAAATGTCTTGTTCCGTTCAATAATCAATATATCATCAGGCTGAAGAGACATATGCCCCTCGCTGCCCTCTATAGTCCCATTATTAATGTCTATTACGGCTATGTCCTTGTATTCAATATCTTCTTTCTGTTTGCGTTTGATCTTGATCTTTCCAAAAAGACCATTCGCGGTCACGCCGTTGGCTGCAGATAAGGCTTTCACAACAGTCATATCTTTATCAATAATATATTCCCCGGGCCTGTATATCTCACCCTGCACAAAAAAAGACTTGTTACGCTGAACAATTAATTTATCATCAGGCTGAAGGAGTATATCAGCTTCCTTATTGCCATCGATTATGCTCTTCAGGTCGACATCAATATCTTTGTATCCTTGTTTTCCTTTTTGTTGACGTCTTATCTTTACTATCCCATAAGTACCATTCTGCGGCACACCTCCAGTTATTGACAACGCATTCATTACTGTAAGGTTTTCTTCAAATGGGACCTCTCCCCCCTTTCCTACTTCGTTATAGACGAATATCTTTTCACTCATGGATTTATAAAGGGAAACTGATACGACAGGATATTTTATAAATCCCTCACTAAGTTTTTGTGTTATTTCCGCTTCAACCTCTGATAGCGTCATCCCCTTAACATATACTGTTCCTATATACGGGAAAGTTATTGACCCATCCGATGATACCGTCGCCAATTGAGACAGATCAGGATAATCAATTATTTTGATTTGAAGCATATCGTCCAAACCGACTTTATAATGATCGCTTGAAGCATTTTCAGCGCCCATAGAAGGCCCGGATGATATCCCTAAATTAACTAAAAGAATCATGCATATTAAAATTAACCGTTTCACTATTACATGTCCTCCTTCCGAATACTTTTATATTAGATTATTACTATTATTTTGCCCCTGCCCCTGATAATACTACAGGAACAGACTTGAAAAGTATCTTGAAATCCAGCCATAATGACCAATTATCGATATATTCCATGTCAAGTCTCATCCATTCATTAAAATCGGCAATTTTATTTCTTCCTTTAATTTGCCACAGGCATGTGATGCCGGGCCTCATGCTAAGACGTCTTCTCTGCCAGCCGTCATATTTTTCAACCTCTTCAGGCAAAGGAGGTCTTGGTCCGACGAGGCTCATGTCGCCATTAACAACATTCCACAACTGCGGCAGCTCGTCTATGCTGTATTTTCTCAGCCATTTTCCTGCTTCTGTCACTCTTGGGTCATTTGTCATCTTAAATACCGGGCCGCTCATCTCGTTATAAGGTAAAACAGCCTCAAGCATGGACTCTGCCTCGTCAACCATGGTCCTGAATTTATAAAACATAAACTTCCTGCCGTACAGACTGCATCTTTGCTGCTTGAAGAAAACCGGGCCTGGAGAAGATGCCTTAATTACTATGGCCACTAAAATTAATAATGGCATTAAGAAAATAAGAGCAATGACAGAAGAAACAAAATCAAAAAGTCTTTTTATAAAAAGGAGCCCTAACCTGTCAGGCGTACT
>JACQXH010000020.1 GCA_016208845.1 Nitrospirota bacterium
ACAGGACGGCAGGGCCGGTGTAAGGGGGGCATATAGTTCTGTTGCAGTGCCGATGAACTAGTGGACGCATGTAGCAGCGACTTGCGACACAAGCGGAGCTGACAGAAATCCATCTGATCCTTCTGTCGGAAGAATAAGGATATATGTAAACGGAGAGGATGTAACAACGAGCGATCCGTCCGGGAATGATATGCAGCCCGGCGCTAACGAGACATCAATATACGCTTATTCTGAAAACAGCCCGTGGAACCAGGGCATATGCTATAACGGAAGCTGGTGCGCCTCGGAATTCTCTATCGGCGGGTTTGACTGGGAGGCGACGAATTTCATAGGACGGATAGACACGGCAAAGGCCTGGAATGTAACAAAAGACGCCGCATATTTTTCACAGTATGATTCACAGGCCGGCCCTTACATCGGTATGGTCGATGGGCTGATAGGCAGTAACCAGTTAACCGTAAAATTCTCGGAAGGTGTTTATACTAACGCAGGTTCATCTGGCGCATTGGTTGCAGCGGACTTTGTATTAACTGATAGCGGCGGCAACAATCCAAAAACAATAACAGGCGTCACACATACTGCGGGCTCTTCCATGGCAATTATTACCTTGAGCGCTCCGCTTGCTGTTGCAGACGTAAATGCAGATACATTGGCAACAGCCGTCAACGCGGTCTATGACAACAACAATCTTGCGGCAGGGACTGAGACAGTCGTAATTGGATTGTCATCGCAGTGTCCGGCTTCTCCTGTAAGCATACAGTTTAACGAGGCTCCTGGCAGCAGCTATATAATGGATACGCAGAATGTTCTATATGGCTCAGTATACGGCGGCGGTGCGACATTAACAGCCGCTGGTGAATATTCAGGCGGCGGAGACGGAAGCGGCAGATATCTAATGTTTAATTATAATACTACATGTCTGCAAGCCTCTACGGCCATGACGATTGAAACCCGGATAAAGCCGACAGGTTTAGGAGGCACAGGCAACTACGTCAGGCGTATTCTGGCGAGAGACGGAAGCGGCAATTACCAGATATCTGTTTGGAGGAACAACAGTGCGAATAATATCGGCGTTGGCGGATCACCTGCCGGCCAATTCAATGCCCCTTCAGGTGAAGCTTCTATTGCATTGTGGATCAATCCTGTTGATGCCCATGGAGGCAGTTCCTGGAAACCGGTACTGACAAACTATTCAGGAGCAGCTACAGGTTCTGAGAATAACTGTCCAATAGTATCAGACCACTGGTACCTTGTAAAGGCAGTTTGGGATACAAATAAACCGGGCGGCATACCGGGACAACCCTTTACACCGGCTGATATTTATGTGGACGATCAGGGCACGGATGGAAACGGGGCAGGTGAAAACTGGGCCGGTTATATAAATTGTACAGACTCAGATGAGTCGCTGAAAGCAACTGCGGTAAAATTCTATACCGGAGACGTTATCAATTATGTTAATGGTAACTTTGCAATCGGCACCAGCAGATCCGATCCGACAAGCAATCTCTTCAACGGGTTGATAGACTGGATAACATGGAAGGACACAGTTAATTAAGGTCGTACAGTTAAGGGGCATCGTATTGAAAATACGATGCCCCTTAACTCATTAAAATCAGGTTTAACTATTCCACAGGAGTAACTACTGCCATTACAACGAGTTTTTGTCCCTTGTCAGCCTCAAAGCCATGAGAGACCATTGGTTCACAAAGAATGCAGGTCTTTTCATCTGCCTCTTTTTTTTCGTCTCCCACTGTAAAAGTGCCTTTGCCTTCCACAACATACATCAAAAGCCTCATCGGAGCCTTATGCGGCTCCAATTTCTGGCCGGGATTAAGGCACATCAGCGCTATCCTCATCTCGGGCTTATCAGAGAGCATGTCCCTTGATATTTTGTCCGGCTTGAAATTTATTGATTTTTTCAGATCGAGTGTTTCCATCGAACCCTCCTGTAAGATATGATTTTAAGATTATGACAATTATATATCTATTCCTCTGAAAATGATATCGCCCCTACCGGACATATTCCGGCAGCTTCTCCACAATCACAGGCATTGCATTTGTCCCCGGCAATAACATATGCCTTGCTGTCATCCTCCGATAGTTCAAACACTTCCGGACACGCCTCAACGCAGGACTGCAGCCGATGCGCAGCTCATGGTCAACTACAGGTTTTTTCATGGCATTCACCTTTTATTGATTTCTTAAGTTTAATATAGATATTCATTCCATAATATTATCCTGCAACAATATATGGTTTTGGGGTATGAGATAGGTCATAACCGGGCACATTTCCCGGCTTGTTATGATTACGTTATGGGATTTCAGGACGTAGCCGTTCGATTGATCATACAGCTTTACCATCAATGACCTGAGGGTCTCATGAATCCGCAATCAAAAGAAAAGTATCATAACGGTAAATATAATAATGCAGCCATAAGAAAAAGCTGATATTATTGGATTAATAAAGACATTATCTTAATAATTAATAAATAGCAAAATAGCAATACAAATGGTACCACTCTATGATGTAATAATAATCGGCGGAGGGCCTGCAGGCCTGAGTGCAGCTCAATATGCGTCCCGGTACGGGCTTAAGACCATAGTTCTTGATAAATCCCCTAAAGCAGGTGCACTTGCGTATTCGAGTAAGATTGAAAACTATCCGGGCCTTATCGAACCTTTATCCGGCAGTGAGCTTCTTAGCATCTTCCGCAAGCAGGCAATCAAATTCGGCGCAGAATACAGAGAAGCCCAGGTTACCGGGGTCAGGTTTGAAGGTGATATCAAAGAAGTGGATATCAATGATAATACCTATAGAGGAAAGACGGTGATTATTGCTACGGGATCAATGGGAAGAAAGCCGTCCATCCCGGGTGAGGAGCAATTCCTAGGCAGGGGGGTCAGTTACTGCGCGATCTGCGACGCGGCCTTCTTCAGAAACCTGACAGCCTGTGTTATCGGGGACTCTGAAGAGGCTGTAAAGCAGGCGGAACTGTTAGCGGGGTTTGCAAAGGCTGTATATTTAATATCACCGTCTGAAGATATCAAGGTGCCGGCAGACCATCCTGTCCGCTCCTCAGGCAGAATTAAAGTCCTTGCCAGCCGAAAAGTTACTTCAATAGAAGGCGGCTCAATTGTAACGAGTATTAAAACCAGAAACACCCGTACAGACGAGGAACAGGATCTTGCGGTGGACGGTGTATTTGTTTATCTCTATGGCAGTCAGCCGGTTGTAGATTTCCTTAATTCTGCTATGCCCCTCAGTGATAAATCCTGCATTATGACCCATAGGACAATGGAGACATCCATCCCCGGAGTGTTTGCAGCCGGGGATGTGACTTGCGGTGAAACCAGACAGGTTGTTACAGCAGCAGCATACGGATGCCTCGCCGCTCTTTCTGCCGAAAAATATATACATCAGAGAAAACGCATGCGTTATGACTGGGGTGAATCGTGATTGATAAATATATTGGCTATGTTACTCCCAAATACGGACTCTCAGGCAGAGATTAAAATGCATGTAAATAAAAGGAGGTTGCAAATGAAAGGAAAAACACATTGGATCAATTTAATTGCTCTGTTGATAATCTTTATCATTGCTCCGGGTATAGCTGCCGCCCACTGTGATACCCTTGAAGGGCCAGTGGTGCTGACAGCAAGAGCAGCCCTTGAAAAAGGTGATGTAACGCCCTTGCTGAAATGGGTCGGGAAGGCACACGAGAATGAAATAAAAGCGGCATTTAACAAGACTCTTAACGTAAGGAAGCAAAGCGCAGAAGCAAAGGAACTTGCTGATATGTATTTCTTCGAGACCCTCGTCCGTATACACCGCGCAGGCGAAGGCGCCCCCTACACAGGATTGAAACCCGCTGCAGCCGTAGACCCGGCAGTTGAGTTAGCTGACAAGGCCCTGGAAACAGGTTCAGCGGACAAGCTGGTCGATGTCCTGACCAATACGATGGCCAAAGGCATCCGGGATAAATTCGCCCATGCTAAAGAAACGAAAAAACACGCGGACGACGATATTGCGGCAGGCCGTGAATTCGTTAAGGCGTACGTATTTTTCACTCATTATGTTGAAGGCCTGCACGGGTTAATTAAAGCCGGACCTGCTCATAATGATGCGGCCAAAGGGCCTGTCGAGGGCGGACACGCTCATTAATCAATAAATATGTTTAAATCGGCATGGGCGTGGTCAATATTATCCTGCACCCATGCCTTTTTTACTTCAAGTTAAGCTCCCCCTGCAAGGCCGGCATCAAAAAAATAACTTCTCAGCCTATTTATCCCCGTTTATAAAAATGGTATTCAAGTTCATTCTTCATACAAGCCGGCACACTTGTGATCAAAACGGAATCTATAAAATCATCTTATATAGATAACAAAATTATTAAATAGACAGGCCGGGGATTTAATGATATTTAAAATATATAAGTAATATGCATTGGACTGTTCATGAATGAATGAAGAACTTCATGCAATTACAAAGGATTATCAATTGTTAATATTATTAATTTGAGGACATAAAAAAGAGAGCAAGGGGGCAATAATGTTTTGTTATCAATGTGAACAGACTATGGAAGGCGGCTGTGACAAAAAGATCGGAGTATGCGGGAAGAATGAGGATGTTGCAAGTCTTCAGGACATCGCAATTTTCGGCCTTAAGGGTGTCGCTGCCTACGCACACCACGCACGTGAACTCGGGGCGACAGATCCCGGCAGTCGACTCAATTATGGCTGACACTCTTTACTCAACTCTTACAAATGTCAATTTCCGTCTGGACGATAATGTAGATACAGTCCTCAAAGTAGGTCAGGCGGCAATCAAGGTAATGGACCTTCTTGATAAGGCCCATACGGACAGGCTGGGCATTCCTGAGCCGGTGACCGTGCCTGAGGACAAGATTGAAGGTAAGAGCATCCTCGTGTCAGGGCACAACCTCCTGGCCCTTGAAGAGCTGCTGAAACAGACAGAGGGCAAGGGCATCAATATTTATACTCATTCTGAGATGCTTCCCGCCCACGGCTATCCCAGGCTAAAAAAATACAGTCACCTTAAGGGAAATGTAGGCCAGGCATGGCATGACCAGAGAAGGTTATTTGATGATTTCCCGGGGGCCATTCTCATGACAACCAATTGTGTAATGCCTGTCAGGGGCACATATCGTCACAAACTATTTACGTATGATATAACCGGTGTAGAGGAATGTCCATATATCAAAGACAATGACTTTACGCCTCTTATTGATAAGGCACTTTCGCTGCCTGAAGCTAATGTTAAGTCCGAAAAAACAATGACTACAGGCTTTCATCATGAAACTGTATTAAAGCTTGCACCCCAGATAATTGATGCCGTGAAGTCAGGCAGGATAAAACGTTTTTTTGTAATCGCAGGATGTGACTCTCCCGGCAGCGGAGGCGATTATTTCAGGGAACTTGCAGAGCTTGTCCCCAAAGACTGTGTGATACTTACAACCTCATGCGGCAAGTTCAGGTTCAATGACATAGATTTCGGCAGCATTGACGGCATCCCGCGTTATATAGATCTCGGCCGTTCAACAACTCAATATCATGCGTCAAGATAGCTGTGGCGCTTGCTGATGCATTTAAATGTTCTGTAAATGAGCTGCCGTTAACCATCGTCCTCTCATGGTTTGAACAGAAGGCCGTTGCGATTCTTCTCGGGCTGTTCAGCCTTGGAGTTAAGAATATCTATCTCGGCCCCAAGCCCCCTGATTTTGTATCACCCGCTGTTTGCAAGGTACTGCAGGACAACTTCAACCTGAAGTTGACGGGAGATGCGGCAACCGATATGAGGAAAATGCTTGGTTAGAAAGGGATTACCAGGTAGACTCGTTGATACAAAGCTCCTCCAAATAAAACCTGTCCGCCGGATTTAAGAGTCAGCACCCCGAATACAATTGCGATGACTGACATTATCCGGATGCTAACAGTTTTGTCTGATTTTACAAATGACATAATTCCCTGTTATATTTGACTTTTCAATATATTCTTTCGTAATTATATGTCTGGTTGTATTTTTTCAGCAAGGCCATCCTATCCATGAGCAGCATTGTCCAGTCTGTTCTAATCAGGCAGGGAGAAGCAAAATGAAAAAGTCACTGCCTGAAATACCGGAAACATTTGACCCTGAAACCCTCTCCCACTCTGACGGCAAGGACGGAAGACCGTCCTATTTATTGCGCATATGAACCTTGCCATTGTCTTCTGCGTCCTGATCGTTCTCGCACTGGAGATGGGGCCTGTGATCATTCACATAGGGTACCGGGTTTAATGGCGCAGGACGAACAAACTCTGAGTGATTTTTTCCCCCTGCATAATCCCGAAATCCCCTGATGGCACAGTGCAAAATCATATTTAAGGGGGTCCCTGCGGTCCAGTTTTTTCAGCGATTCTGTTATCTCTTTTGCGGTATTCCAGTCCGAAGCAGCCCTTTTCGTCAATCCGAGACACCTCGCTATTTTGGCAATATGGGTATCAAGCGGTATGATCAGTTTGTGCGGCGGGACTTTGTCCCAGATGCCGAAGTCAATATCCATGTTCCTGACCATCCATCTCAAAAAAAGATTCATCCTCTTGCATGCGCTGCCTTTTTGCGGCGAGGGCAGCAACTGCATAAGGCCATGGGGCTTAATGTTTTTTCCATAAATTGCCGAGGTATCTGTCCCAAGAAAAAAGTTTATGAATTCTTTCAGCGCCTCACCTATGTCTTCATGATCTGCCCTGTAACAGCTGTAAAAATGTCTTTTAAGAGACCCCTGTTTCTTCAGTGTCTCACTTAATATATATATGAGGCCAAGGATATCTTTTTCCTTATTGAACCTGTAGCTTATATCTCTAAAATATTTACTGTCTTTTTTTAATTCAAAGTGAGTGAAAAAAAGCGCAGGGCGACTGCCTGCCGGACGCAGGATCTTCTCAATGACGGCCTTGAACAATTCGACTTTCCCGTAAGCAAGGCATGAAGCAATAAAACCGGCTGTCTCTATGTCTTCAGGATTTGAGTATCTATGCGGGAACTCAATGGGGTCATGCTTAAGTCTTTCCTGGAAATTATATTCCCTATAGAATTTGTCGAGGATATTTTTTAATTGAAATAAAGGCTTTAAAGATTTGCGGGCGCTGTGAATTTTACTCCTCTATTCCCACAAAGATCTTATCTTCCCTGATCTCTATGGCAAGCCGTGCCAGAGGTGCCGGAGCAGGTCCGCCGATCACGTTCCCGTTAATATCATATTTAAGGGACATCTTTATTGTCGAGTATATAATAAAACTTCATGCTGTTTTGAATAAGTCTAAACCTTATTCACCATCTCGCGCAGTTCTTTCCCGACTTTAAAGTAAGGGACTTTTTTAGGCTCCACCTCAACTGCAGCGCCTGTTTTAGGGTTACGTGCCTTACGTGCAAGCCTGCTGCGGAGTTTGAAATTGCCAAACCCTCTTATTTCCACCTTGTCGCCTTTAGTAAGTGCTTCCTTGATGCTTTCAAAAACAGTCTCTATGACCACTTCTGTCTGTTTTTTTGTAAGGCCCTCGGCTTTTTCAGAGATCTTTTCAATAAGTGATGATTTAGTCATATGTCCTCCTTATGGAATAAATATAAAATATAAAAAATTAAAAATCAAAAATGGTGAACAGTAACAAAGGCAAGGAAGGCACACAGGCACTAAGTCAAAATCTTTCTCTGTGCCTCTGCCCCTTTGCCACTTTGTGCCTTTATCAAAGCGTCAACATATACTTAAGCCCGATTACCGGGAAGGCCTTTTCTATCAATTCCCTGGGAGAATCCCCGCCAATTACGCTCCAGATGCTGAATTTTTCTTTTTTGGTAACCACGTGCGGTTCACCCTTGATTCCGCTTATCTCTCCTGCCAGTTTAATCGCATCCTCAAGATTTCCCATATCATCAACAAGACCCAGTCCCTTGGCCTGTCTGCCGGTAAATATGCGGCCGTCAGAAAGATCTTTGACTTTTTCATATGCAATATGCCTGCTCTCGGATACTGCGCTGATAAACTGTTCATGCACGTCATCCAGCACAGACTGCAGTATTTTCCTTTCTTCCTCACTCATGGATTTAAATATGGATGCGATATCTTTGTGCCTGCCGCTTTTTATTACCCGTGATTCCACTCCGATCTTTTTCATAAGGCCTTCAATATTTGGTATCTCCATGATCACACCAATTGAGCCTGTCAGGGTCCCGGGATCTGCAACTATCCTGTCTGCAGGACATGCGATGTAATAACCGCCTGATGCAGCTACAGTTCCCATCGAGACAACAATTTTCTTCTGTTTTTTCAGATTTATGATCTCTTTATATATCTCCTGTGAAGGGGCCATTTGGAATAATTCTTAATTTCATCTATGACATCTTTTGAATCCATGATTACACCTTCTACCCTTATGAGCCCTACCTTCTCGCCGATAGCAACAGTATGCGTCAAGGTCAGCGAATAACTTATTAAAGCGATAAAGACGATAATTATGAAGGCAAAGAACAGGATCTTTTTCATGGTTCAGTATTACCTGTTGTTTTCATGCTGAGTCCTATCTTTTTTTCGGCTGCGTCCAGTTTTATTATACTTGCTGTCAGCTCCATGCCCGGCTTATAGACTTCATCAAGGGTTTTATCAGCAGGTTTTTCAATTTCAGAGGAATAGATCAGGCCTTCAACTCCCCCCTCAAGTTCAATAAACATGCCAAAATCAGCGATCTTTGTTATCTTCCCCTTTATCTGGTCTCCGACCTTATATTTGTTTGGTATTATTCCGATCCATGGATCTTCGGTAAGGGCCTTGAGACCCACCGAGATGCGCTCTTTTTCAGGGTCGATGTTCATAATGACGACTTCAATATTTTGACCTTTTTTCAGCATCTCCGACGGGTGTTTTATATGTTTTGTCCACGACATCTCAGATATATGGAGCAGGGCGTCGACCCCGTCGTCAAGGATTATGAAAGCGCCGAAATCAGATAGGCTTTTTACGATGCCGGATACTCTCTGTCCAATGGAATATTTTTCATTTATTGTTTCCCATGGGTTTGACTTGAGCTGCTTTATGCTGAGAGATATTCTTTTGCTGGCGCTGTTTACATTAAGAACAACTGCTTCGACAGTATCGCCTATGGAAAAATACTTCGAAGGTCTTTTTACCTTTTCAAGCCAGTCAAATTCTGATACATGCACCAGGCCGTCAAGTCCTTCTTCAAGCTCAATAAAGATGCCGTATTCAACAATATTAGTAACCTTCCCAAGGATCTTCTTTGAAGGCGGATACCTTTTTTCCGCGTCTATCCATGGGTCCGGTTTTTTCTGTTTGTAACCAAGTGTAACTTTTTCGTTCTCCTGGCTGTAGCTCAAAACTTTAACTTCTATAGAATCGCCAATGCTGAACAATTCGCCCGGGTGGCTGATCTTGCCCCATGACATATCTGATATATGCAACAGACCGTCAAGTCCGCCCAAATCAATAAATGCGCCATAATCAGTCAGGTTCTTTACGACACCGGTCACTATTGCGCCTTCTTTGATATTGGACAGGGTCTGCTTTTTCATTATCTCACGCTGCTCTTCGAGAACAGCCCTTCTTGATACTATAATATTAGACCTTTTATTGTTGATCGTAATTACCTTAAAAGGACAGACCATTCCCACAAGGTAGTCAACGTCTTTGATGTTTTTGATATCTACATGGGAGCCGGGAAGAAAGGCCGTTATTCCGGAGATCTCGACTGTCATGCCGCCTTTTACCTTGCCTGTGATCTTTCCATCAATGCATACCCCGGTATTGCAGGCATCCTCGAGTATTTCCCATGTCTTTATCTTTAATGCCCGCTCCCGGGAGAGGCTGACAAAACCGTCCGGATCCCTCAAGTCCATAACAAAGACCTCGATCTCGTCTCCCCGCTTTAAATTCTTTCGTTCTTCTTCAGGGAGTTCAGATGTCGGAATAAATCCTTCGCATTTAGTTCCTACATCCACTATAGCCCCGTCCTGCTTCATCTGAAGCACCTTGCCTTTAAGGATCGCGCCTGAGTGTAATCCCCTGAAGGTGTCAGAATAAAGCTTTTCTAATTCTTCCCGTTGTAATTCCATAATGTTAGTTATATTATATTACCTCCTTAAGGAAATTTCTCTAATTTTTTCTGTAGCCTCATCTATTATCCATTGCGGGGTCGAGGCGCCTCCGGTTATACCTATTTTTTCGCTGCCTGTAAACCAGTCGTCAATAAGCTCGTCAGCGGTTTCAATATGATATACTTTAGCACAAATCCCCTTGGAAAGATTAGTTAATTGTGTTGTATTGGCGCTGTTTTTTCCGCCGACGACAATCATAGTGTCAACCGACATGGCTAATTCTTTAGTCTCCTCCAGTCTCAGTGCGGTGGAATCACATATAGTATTATAGACCTTAACTTCCTTCGCACGTGCTATAACATGCCTGAAAACTGACTCAAGGGCCTCAACCGGCTGAGTTGTCTGCGCAATTATTCCGATCTTGTTTTTTAGCGGGGGGATAGAATAACTGTTATTCCCATTGTTGCCGGCTGAATTTATGACAATGACATCATCTCCTGCAAAACCAAGCAGGGCCTGAACCTCCGGATGCTCTTTATCCCCTACAATAAGGACCTGATAACCTTCTTCTTTCAGCACCTGCGCATACTGCTGGGCCTTTTTAACAAACGGGCATGTGGCGTCAACAAGGTTATAGCTCATTTTAGAAATCTCAGCGTATACAGACGGGGGAATGCCATGCGTCCTCACCACCAGGGTTCTTATAGCCGGGTTATGCACATCTTCAATCGGGACAACACCTTCTGCTATCAGCTTTTTAATTACCTGCGGGTTGTGTATGAGCGGCCCCAGCGTATACAAGCCCTCTTTCCCCTCCTTCGCAAGCTTAAACGTAATATCAAGGGCACGTTTAACGCCAAAGCAGACACCGGCCCTCTTAGCTACCATTATCTGCATTTCTTTTTAATTCTCCTATTTCATGCATGATCTTCTTGCTGAAGTTTTCTCCGTGATCTTCTGCCGAGAAAACTATCGGACTGCCGAACACTACAGATATCTTAGCCCTTTTCAGCCACCTGGCGTCAATAGGCAGGGCTTTGTCAGTGCCAGTTATAAGTGTCGGAACTATTGGGACTTTACTTAGGCCAGCCACCATCCCTATGCCCCTTTTTCCTTCCAGCAGTGCTCCTGTCTCACTCCTCCTGCCTTCCGGAAACATAACAAGCGCTTCACCGTTTTTAAGCCTTCTTACAGCCTCTTTAATTGTAGACGGCAGTGTTCTTGTCCTGTCAACAGGGAAGGCATACAGCCTTATATAAGACCTTATAAACGGGATATTGAAAAGCCCCTTCCTCGCCATAAAAGTAGCCCTTCTCGGCATCGCCGTTCCAAGAATAGGCGGGTCTAAATAACTTAAGTGATTAGATGCTATTATAACCCCTCCATCAGGAGGGACATTCTCCCGTCCTTTAACCTGTAAACCGCCGTTAATGCAGAATACAAATCTTACGAGCAGAGTAGATAAATAATAAACCAACCCGATTATTTTTTCTTTTAAAGACATTGTTCCCAATTGATCTGCATAAATAATTCAGCAAATGACCCTAACACCCTTTCGGTCTCTAAAATCAGGTTATTTAGCCTGTAGTCTGTTAGCTAAACGACTAAACACCTACAGACTATCCACTGAGTAGTTACATTTTACGAATGAACCAGCTTGCAACATGTCAGCTGAAATCATGGCTATTTAAGAGCCCCGATCATCTTTGCCACAACCTCTTCCAGAGTTAAATCCGTCGTGTCTACATATAGCATATCATCAGTCCTTTTTAGCGGCGCATTCTGCCGGGTAGAATCCCTGTTATCCCTCGTCTTTATCCCCTCAATAATATCTTCAAGGGTCGTCTTATCATCGATCTTTCCTGATTCCTTCAATTCCTTGTGCCTTCGCTTTCCCCGCTGTTCAAAGCTCGCATCAAGAAAAAACTTGTTCTCGGATTCGGGGAATATTACAGTGCCGGTATCCCTTCCCTCAATAACGGCCTTACCCTGAAGCCCAAGCTCTCTCTGTATGGAAAAAAGCCGCGCCCTAACGGCAGGTTTTGCAGATACTTTGGAGCTTAACTCACCTATATCCGGATTTCGTATCTGAGATGTCACATCAATGCCGTTCACCAAAATCCTGTTATCATCGAAAGTGATCTTTATGTTTTCAAGAACACGATCCAATTCCTCTTCATTGTCAGGATCTATATGGGCATCATCTGCCTTCCACGCAACCACCCTATATAGAGCACCTGTATCAAGGTACTTGTAGCCAAGTTTTTTGGCAAGAAGTTTTGCTATAGTGCTTTTGCCCGCGCCTGACGGGCCGTCTATGGTAATTATGTTCTTCATTTATAATGACAAAGGTGCAGAGGCACAAAGGCATAGAACTATATCTATATTTGTGCTTTTGCCCCAGCTGAATATATTTTCCGACTGCGTTTTCAGGTTAAGGAATATTTATTTGATATGGGAATTCAGGATATATGCAACTATACGGAATATAATAACAAATATTGCGTTCTTAATCTATAGAGATTGTTTAATCGGGCAAATTGACAATGACACCTATTAGCAATAAAATTTAATTATCAGCAGATGAGTATCTGCATATTCAATATATAAATGGAGATTTGATCCTATGGAGAAAAAAAATGACAGGGGCTGGGGGCCATATATCCCCGGAGTGCTTACCGGGTTAGTGATCATTGCTTCTGCGTGGTCCGCGAAGCAGTACTTTGGCGCATCTACGTGTTTTGTCCGCGCCAGCGGGTATCTGGAATCAATATTTTTGCCTGAGCACGTTACGGCAACGGAATATTTTAACCGTTTTGTCCCCGCCGTGGACTGGCAGGTCATGATGGTGATCGGGATATTTATCGGGGCATTAATTTCATCTATTTCAGATGGGAGCTTCAAGATAAAGGCGGTTCCGGACATGTGGGCGTCGCGGTTTGGGGACAGCCCGGTAAAGAGAGGGATCTTCGCCTTTATCGGAGGGATGATACTGATGGTCGGTGCGCGGTTAGCCGGCGGCTGCCCGAGCGGGTATGGTTTAGGGGAAATTGTTCAGCTTGCCTTGAGCGGGCTCATTGTCGTGGTCTGTTTTTTTGCCGGCGGCATATTGTTCGCTAATATTATTTATCACGGGGGTAAACGCAAATGAATATATTGATAAACGGATTGATCACCGGCATTCTTTTCGGCTTCATGTTACAGAAAGGCAGGGTCGTTCGGTATGACAAACAGGTGGGGGCGCTCCGTCTGCTGGATATGACTATAGTCAAATTCTTTTTTTCGGCGATCCTGACCGGGATGGTCGGCGTGATCGTCCTCCAGAATCTTGGGATTGCCCCGCCTATGATCTTGCCGGCCAATATCGGGGCCAATATTATAGGCGGGCTTATCTTTGGGCTCGGATGGGCCATTATCGGCTATTGTCCCGGGACCTCGCTTGGGGCATTGGGTGAGGGCCGGATCGATGCATTGTGGGGAATAATGGGAATGCTTGTTGGCGCGGCGCTTTTTGCAGAGGTATTTCCATTAATGAATGAAACTGTCTTGACGTGGGGCAGACTTGGATCTGTTACCATTCCACAGGTCCTCGGGATAAGCCCGTGGATCGTGATAATTGTATTCATCTCCGGAGGACTGGGGCTGTTTTTCTGGCTGGAAAAGAAAGGGCTGTAGCCTTAGAGAGTTATTGATGAAGTTTCCCGAGCATCTTCATAAACCCGGGGAAAGAGGTCTCTATGCAGTCTGTATCTTCAATAATGGTTTCTCCATCAGCCACAAGCCCGGCGATCGCCATTGACATCGCGACCCTGTGGTCCCCATAGCTCTGAACAGAGGATGCCTGAAGTTTTTCCCTGCCCCTGATCACCAGGCCGTCTTCCAGCTCTTCAATATCAACGCCCATTTTCCTGAGCTCATTGGCCATTGTGGTTATGCGGTCTGATTCCTTTACCCTTAGTTCTTTTGCTCCGGTTATTTTAGTCGTGCCGTTCGCAACTGATGCTGCAATGCATAACACAGGGAATTCATCGATCGCTTTCGGCACTATGTCGCCGCCTATATCTACTCCGGTGAGCCGGGAGTATTTTACATTTATATCTGCAACAGGCTCTCCGGAGGCCTCTCTCTCATTTTCAAGGGTAATGTCTGCGCCCATCATCTTGAGGATGTCCAGCAGCCCTGTCCTTGTCGGGTTTATTCCGACATTTTTTATCAATATATCTGAATCACGCACGATTGATCCCGCAACTATAAAAAATGCCGCTGAAGAAATATCACCGGGAATGGTTGTTTCCAGAGGCCGAAGCTCAGACCTGCCGGTTATGCTTACGATGAGATCTTTTATATCAATATTTACACCTGCTGCCTTCAGCATCCTCTCTGTGTGGTCCCTTGATCTCGAAGGCTCGCTCACAGACGTAACCCCCTTGCAGTAAAGCCCTGCAAGAAGTATCGCAGACTTGACCTGTGCGCTCGCAACCGGTGATGTGTAATGTATCGGGCTCAATACCCCTCCTTTTATATTAAGCGGAGGGCAGCCTTTGTCCGAGGTAATGTCAGCGCCCATCTTTGCAAGGGGAGTGATAACCCTCTGCATAGGCCTGCGCAACAGGGACGAGTCGCCTGTCAGCGCTGAAGAAAAAGGCTGTCCCGAGAGAATCCCGCACATAAGCCTCATTGTGGTGCCTGAATTGCCGCAGTCAATAGCGTTTTCCGGCTTCTTCAGTCCCATCAGCCCTTTGCCCTGAATTACTATTTCGTTTGAACCCTCGGAATCCCGGTACGAATCGACCCCGATGGGTCGTATCGACTTGACCCCTCGACCCCTCGACCCCTCGGCCCCTTCTATAATAATCCCCATCTGTCTGAAGGCCTCGATTGTTCTTAAAGGGTCTTCTGCCGCAAGAAAATTGCGTATAAGACTTTTCCCTTCTGCGAGCGATGAAATAATGACTGCCCTGTGTGAAATGGATTTGTCAGACGGAGGGATGATCTCTCCTGAAAGAGGTTTTCTATGGCGTATAATAATGCGGCTCATCGCCCTGATCGATCTGCATTGTCAAGATCGAGCCGGCCCCTGCCTGCTTTTGCCCTTAGGAATTCGCTTTCAAGCCTGTCCCAGTCGGAATTCTTTATAAATTTTTTTGTCCGTATGAGAGACAGGATAAAATGGTCAAGAGACTTAAGGATATGTTTTTTATTGAATCTGCATATGTCACGCCACAACTCCGGAGGGCTTAATGCGATCCTTGTCATATCTCCCAGTCCGCGGCCTCCATGTCCAAGTATATCGCCGTTCAAATCCAGGATTGAATTTACAAGAGAGTAAGCGACTACATGAGGCAGATGACTGACCGAGGCATATATTACATCGTGCTCGTCAGGTGTCATTATGACTGTTTTGGCGCCAAGGGCCTTCCAGAGGGAAATAATTTTCCTTAGAGCTTTTTTGTCTGTATGAGCATCAGGGGTGATAATGCACTTAGTGTTTTTAAAGAGCCCGGCAGATGCGGCATTAACGCCTGAGCATTCCCTGCCTGCGATCGGGTGGCCTCCTACAAAACATACTCCCCCGGGCATCAATGGCCCAATGTTTTTTATTACTTCAGCCTTGACGCTTCCAACGTCAGTGACTATGGCCCCGTTTTTCAGGAAGGGTTTTATCTGCTTTGTTTTTTCCACGAATTGGCCCACCGGAGTTGCAAGCAGTATCAGATCAGCATCTCTGACCCCGATAGACGGCACTGTAGTATATTCATCTATTGCCCCAAGTTTTTTTGCCCGGACAAGATTTTTCCTGTTTCTGCCTATGCCTGCGATCGTGCCCTTAAATCCATTTGCCTTCAACGCAAGGGCAAAAGATCCGCCTATCAGTCCGACACCTATTATGGCAATGCGATTAAAATTAATTTTCATAATTTAAAACGTAACTTATAACTCAAATGTCAAAAGTCAAAACTACAACTTAAAACGCAAAAGTTTTTAGTTCTAAAGTTGAAGTTTTAAGTTTTGAGTTTTGAACTTTGAGCTGTTTTCATATCTCCCTTCCCACCGCCCGTGCAACTGCCTTTAATTCTTTCATGAGTATCTTGAATTTATTGGGTTTCAACGATTGTTCTCCATCAGAGAACGCATTTTCAGGGTCTGTGTGTACTTCGATCATAAGGCCGTCAGCGCCTGCTGCTATTGCCGCCTTTGCCATAGGGGCTACCAGAGGCCATTTGCCTGTGCCATGGCTTGGGTCCACGAACACAGGCAGGTGAGTGAGGGATTTAAGGACAGGCACGGCATTCAGGTCCAGTGTGTTGCGCGTCTCTGTTTCAAAGGTCCTTATCCCCCTTTCGCAGAGGATTATGTCATTATTGCCCTGCGCCATGATATATTCCGCTGCCATGAGGAGCTCTTTTATAGTTGAAGATAAACCTCTTTTTAAAAACACGGGTTTCTTATGAGAGCCGACCTCCTGCAGCAGTCTGAAATTCTGCATGTTCCTCGCCCCTATCTGGATAACATCAGCATATTTAAGCAGGGCGGACATATCCCTTGGGTCCATGCGGCCTTGACCTCCTGCGCAATTTTCAGCAGATTGCCCATGCTCTCTACTGCGCACGGCCCTGCGATGACGTGTATTTTTTTGCCTCCGATGACATGCTTTCCGATCTTGATCGTGGTCTGTTCGGATTTAAAATCCCTGCTCGCAAGTTTAAAGGGTTTGATAATGCGGTGGGTCTTCTCAACTCCCTGCATTGATTCAAACGCGCCGGCATCCTCCTCAGTCATCTTCGATGTGTCGCCTATAACGCCAATGACCGTTCTCTCTGTGCCTTTTGAGATATTGGCCTTAAACCCCCTGCTCTCGAGTTTTTTTACGATATGCTGCAGTTCCCGGGAGGTAACACCGGGTTTTAATACTATAATATCCATAGCAACCTCCTAACAAAGTAAAAATTAAATATCAAATATCAAAAATCAAAATTAAGGAATATTTTTTTATTAAAATTCAACTTGAAATTCCCTGCAGCTCGGAACGAGTCGTATCGACTTGCTGCATGGTTTCTTATGCTGTCGTTCCGTCCCGATGCTTCGGGAATGCGGAATCCAGTTCCTTTATCTGGTTCCCCGCTTTTGCGGGGACGACGTCTGGATTCCTGCCGGAGTTTACCCTTTCCGGGCAGGAATGACAAAAAAACTGCTTTTTGATACCCTGTAGCTTGCTACAGGGTTCTTCATTCTTTTTCCACAATTTTTGATTTTTGATATTTAATTTTTGATATTTCTTAGAGCTTCTACCAGCCTTTTATTTTCCTCCGGAAGCCCTATCGTCACCCGTATCTCATGAGGCCCCATTGGCCTTACGATAACGCCCTGTTTCAGAAGTGCGTTGTAAAGCTCAATA
>JACQXH010000021.1 GCA_016208845.1 Nitrospirota bacterium
AGCATGACCGTGGGGGCGCCAAACCGCCCTCGCTGACATAAATATTTTTGAATATCGAATTTTTGAATATTAAATAAGGGGGTTTCAATGTCGAAAATAATCAATCTTAAAATAGACGGAAAAGATGTCAGCGTGCCGGAAGGCTCTAATCTGATCGATGCCGCTGAGACAGTAGGTATTCACATCCCGAATCTTTGTTATCTGAAGGGGATGAAAGGCATCGGCGCCTGCAGGCTGTGCCTGATCGAGGTTGAGGGTGGAAAAGCACCGGTAGTCGGCTGCATCACAAAAGTCAAAGAAGGAATGGTTGTAAATACCGCCACTGAAAAGCTCTGTGAGGTCAGGAAATTCGTCATTGACCTCATCCTCTCCATGCACCCGCTTGATTGCATGACATGCGCCAAGGCCGGGGTCTGCACGCTCCAGGGATACGCCTATGACTTCGGCATTAAGGAATCAAATTTCACGAGGAAGAAATTCGGTTATCCCGTCGATGAAGCAAACCCGTTTATCAAGAGAGACCCGGACTACTGCATACTGTGCGGAAGGTGTGTGCGCGTATGCAAAGAGCAGGGGACTAATGTCCTTGATTTCATGGGCCGGGGTGTCGGCGCAAAGGTCGTTACTGCCATGGATAAACCGCTCCAGGAGTCAGAATGCACGTTCTGCGGAAGCTGTCTGGATGCATGTCCGGTCAATGCCCTGCTCGAGGCGGACAGATGGAGAAAGGGCAGGGAGTGGGATTATGAAAGGGCTCAGTCCGTATGTCTTTCATGCGGGAACGGCTGCGACATACTTGTCAGCACAAAAGATGGAGTCGTTGCCAAGATAAATGCCGGAGCAGCAGAAGGCTCAGCAGAGAAATATATCTGCGCAAGGGGAAGATTCGGATTTGACTCGCTCACCTCAGATATAAGGGTTACAGCGCCCATGAAAAGGGTCGACGGCAAGCTCGTTGAAACTACATGGAAAGACGCTTTGGCATTGGCCGCAGAGCGTTTCAAAAGATCCGGGAAGAACACCGGAGTCATCAGCACCGGCAATATACTTAATCAGGACGCGTTTGTGCTCTCAAAACTTGCGTCAGACGTCATAAAGACAAAACATGTTGATACTACAGTAAGTCTGTATTCAGATGCTGATACTATGAAATTTTCAGATTCAGTGGACCTGGACGAGACCGGTCTGATCGTTCTTGCGGGATTACAGCCCTCTCAGTGGACCAGGGTTCTTCCTGCACTTGACGCCTCTATAAGACGCAGAGTATCGAGAGGGGCCAAGTTAGTTGTCATTAATTCTGAAGAGACACGGTATGCCCCGATTGCTGCTGTGAATATCTCAGGGGATGAAGCCAAGGCATTTGCACAGATAGCAAAGGCCCTTATCGCAAAGGGCGCAAAGGCCGGTAAAGACCTTGAGTCCTCTTTATCAGGAGTGAACCCGTCTGAGGAGGCAGCTAAGGCGGCTGACCTGTTGTTTGAGATCGACAATGCAGTTATATTCACCGCGCCGTCTCTTTTTAAGGCGGCAAAGAATTTCTCCCTGATAAACGGGGTAAAGGTGATAGCAGTACCTCTCGAAGCCAATGCAAGAGGGGTTGTTGCCATGGGTCTTACAACTGACGGCAAAACATACTCTGAAATGGCAAGAGGCGGCGTGACTGTCCTTTATGCTGTCGGAGAGGTGCCTCTGGACAAAAGGCCTGACGTGGATTTCCTGATAGTTCAGGTGTCTTATATGACAGAGCTCGCAAAACATGCAGATGTTGTATTCCCTGCCGCCTCATATCTTGAATCAAAGGGCAATATAATAAATTACCTTGGCAGGATCAAAGAGCTGTCAAAAATTGTCAACGCGCCGGGCAGTGCAAAACAGCATAAGGATATTTTCCTGGAGCTTTCAAGGGCGATGGATAACCCGATCAAAGAGTCAGCGGCAAGCATGAAGAGCGCCTTTGAGGTCAGCTCAAAGCCAAAGTTCAGCCCGTTTGAGAAAAAGAAGGGGCTTGACGTTGATCCGATAGATTTTACTGAGTCTCTGAACCAGTGTGTGATCGACCACTCACGGCTTTTGTGGCTGAAAGAGACGGAAAAGACTGCGGTTTAAGATTTAATTTTGATTATGATATAAAGGCGGCACAGATGAATATGCCGCCTTTTATTTTTTTATCATAGTAACCCGAAAAAATGCATATATGAATTATGGCAAACAGGGGAGCAGCCAAAAAAATCTTTACAAAGCAACCGGAAATTTAAATTTTGTTTTTATTGATAGCAAAGAGTTATCGAATAAATATATATATTTATTTTATGGCCACACGTCACTGAGGAGTTGCAGGTAAAGTTTTTTCTGTCTGCTCCCCTGTTAACATCTGCATTAATCGGGATAATCAAATGTCACACATTTTAATCGGCGGCTACAACCTCATCGGCATTGCCCACAAAAGCCCCGAAAAGGCGCGCAATGATATTATCAAAGCGCTTTCAGAATATTCCAAGCTGTTTTTAGCTAACAAAATTAAGAAAATTTATTGACAATTCACTAATACCATGATATTATTTCTAAAAAAATCGTTCCTTGTCGGCTTTAAGACCATTATTCGTAGCAGGTTTTTTTGAAATATAACGCCATTGAAGAATAAGCTATATTTATTTCTGAGACGTAGTCACCATCCTTACTTATCTGCATTTCCACATAAGAGATTGAAATTGTTTCATACCAATATATTTAGAAGTTAACTCTATCTGTCTTTTTTATCAATATTGACATACGAGGAAACTGGGAGCTGTGCTGAGAATAATAAAAACGAATTTAATCTTTGTAATGTGCTTTTTGATGTTTGCTTTCTTGTTAGTTCTAAACCGGGACATAAGTGACACTTCCAGAACAGACGACGCTGACAACGATAATCTGTCAGATTATGAAGAAAGTGTCCTTGGAACAAATATGCTAAATTCCGATACTGATGGTGATGGCGTAAATGATCTGGAGGACGCCTTTCCGTTAAACCCCGGTGAAACTAAGGATTCAGATGTCGGGGAGATACAGATTACTACCGATTCATCAGACCAAAAATCTGCATCTATTTTTGGCAATAAGATTGTCTGGATGGATGGGAGAAATGGAAAATCGGATATATATATGTATGATATATCTTCAGGTATTGAAACTCCGCTTATTACAGCTCCCGGCGATCAATCAATTCCTGGCATCTCAGGGCTCCGTGTTGTGTATACGGATTTTGCCGATTCTCTAACCGATTTGCACATATATGACATTTCAACGGGCACAGATACGCAGATATTTACCCATCTCCCCAGGTTACATGCCGCTCCCAGCATATCGGGCAACTACATTGTCTGGGAAGACATGTGGAGAGACGGCATTACTACTTCTAATATATGGATGTATGATCTTTCTGCAGGAGCAATAACAAAGATCACCTCTCGTACCGGGGACGAATGTACTCCCAAAATGTCGGGAAACCGCATTGTCTGGGCGGATGCCCGGGCAGGATTTGGAACTGGAGCTGACGATATTTACATGTATGACCTTTCTGCGGGAATAGAAACTCAGGTCATTGCAGGTCCTTTTGATGAACGCCCTCGCGGTATCTCAGGGAGTCGAATTGTATGGTCAGATGATAGAAACGGTAACTATGATGTATTCATGTATGACCTTTCCACTGGAGTAGAAACACGAATCACTACAAATCCATTTAATCAGAGAGTTAGCGGTATTTTCGGAAAAAACATTGTCTGGACTGATGACAGAAACGGGAATAATGATATCTACCTGTATGCCGGTGATGGTGTGGGAGACAACTCCGATAACTGCCCGAATGTTTATAATCCTGATCAGGCAGATTCAGATCATGATGGAATGGGCGATGCCTGTGATACAAGCACGGATACAGACGGAGACGGCTAAGGAATTGGAGTATAAGCGGATGTCCCGAGTTAACTACCGTACGTGATTGCGATGACAATAATGTAGCGATTAATGACTCAACGAGAAATCAGTCAACAGCAGCGGCTGGAGCATACATCACGAAAATTTACTTGTGAGTAAATGATACTTATGACGCAAGTGATGTATATCTTTTTGCAGAGAGCAATGCCATCGCCTGCAATGGGAGCAATGAATTCAGGAAGCACTTCTATAACAATTCTGACAGGCATGCCCGTTGGCAAATACTACAGCATCTGCCCATTCAATTTGAGAAAAAGCCATTTCTTTATTAAACTGACAAAATGCCAAACATCTTGATCGACGGCTACAACCTCATCGGCATTGCCCACAAAAGCCTCGAAAAGGCGCGCAATGATATTATCAAAGCGCTTTCAGAATATTCCAGACTGAAAGGCCATGATATCACTATTGTATTTGACGGATGGAAGACAGGGCAGGCCGCTGAAACAAAACTGAGGACTGGCGGTGTCAACATTATCTATTCAAGGCTTGCTGAGAATGCGGATAGTGTCATTAAAAAAATTATTTCTGAGGCAGTGAAGCCCTGGGTCGTTGTAAGCTCTGACAGGGAGATATCTGCTTTTGCTGATAGAAAAGGTCTTGTATCACTCACTGCCGGAGAATTTGAGGGAAGGCTTTATTCAGCCCTAAGCACAGGCAGTCAAAAAAACGAAGAGCCGTTTGAAGATGATGAGGATGTTGATTCCGTCCCTGCCAGACAAAAGGGTAATCCCCGGAAATTATCACAAAAACAAAAGAAGAAGATCAACGCGCTGAAAAAGCTTTAAACCTTTACGAGCCGCTGATTTGCGCAGATATAATAAACTTTTTGGTTGTTATACAAAAAACTAACAACTATTAAAATCTGTGCCTTCCTGCCGAAAGGCAGATCCGTGTCAATCTGTGGTAATCCATGGCTAAATGCTAATTCTTCTTCTCTCTCTTGTCCTGGTACATCCGTTCATCCGCTATTTTCAACGCATCATAGACATCGCAGTCCTTATCGCAGGTCGCGCAGCCCATGCTCAATGAAAGCCTGCAGCCAAAAATGGCGGCCTTGTCCCTGTTCCAGACATCTACTAACTCGGAAATACGATCTATCATGACCGCTGTTTCATCACAGCCGCCGTCATTCATAAATATAAGGAACTCGTCGCCTCCATAGCGTATAACGATGTCCGATTTACGCACCGCATTTTTTATCAGGGCTACAGCCTCAACCAGGATCCTGTCTCCGGTAAGATGTCCATGGGAGTCGTTAATATCTTTTAAGTTGTCTATATCTATCATGACAAAAGAGAGCGGGCCATTTCCCGAAGCTGGACGGCCCTGTTATGAAGGTGGCTGATCAGTATGTCTATATTTTCATACAGCCGTCTTACCGGCTGCTGACCAAAGATATTCTGAAAGATGTTGCATTTGAAACAGGTGCCGTATTTCTTGGCGAATTCCCCCTGCACAACGCCCCCGCAAAAAGTGCCTGCAATAAGCCAGCAGCGGTAATCCTCGTTCTGGTATGCCGGACAATCTTTTTTGGCACACCCTTTTATCTCCCAGCACTTGATGTGCTCAAACTCCCGGTGCAGATCGCTCCATCTACTGATGTCAGAGGACGCCTCTATGGAGCTTTTTATGAAGTTCTCGATGTCATGATTGATCCGTTCCAGAAGCTTTATGGTTAGATCATTCTGCTTATCACGCCCCATGGTTTATGAGTCTCCTTGTAATTTTTACTATATAACATTTGTGTATAAAATTAAAGATTAATTTACCCGGAATCGTAATCGTTCAGTTACAGGGGGTATTATCCCCCCTTTGGCAAAGGGGCCTGCCTGTCCGGTAGGCAGGGGCGAGGGGGGATTTTTCAATTCATTCCATAAAATCTCCCCTAACCCCTCTTTTACAAAGAGGGGAATCATCTTCTCACCACTCAT
Source organism: Nitrospirota bacterium (assembly GCA_016208845.1). Lineage (GTDB taxonomy): Bacteria > Nitrospirota > Thermodesulfovibrionia > UBA6902 > BMS3Bbin08 > JACQXH01. Next base: position 5,907 of record JACQXH010000021.1, read on the forward strand.
AACTGAAGGGTTACCGGATAAAGACCGTCATGCGTCATGCGTAATCCGTAATGAGTGAAGTTATTCGCATCTTTTGTTTCTCATTACCCATTACTCATCACTCTTTAATACATCACTTGTCAATAATTTCCGCAAGCACGCTTTTTACTTCGGTCAGGATTGCACCATGAATAGCCGGATTTGCAGCAACGATATTTCCTGACCCAAGAAAATCATTTCCTCCGCCAAAGTCAGTAACAATACCGCCTGCCTCTTTTATGAGCAGGCTTCCTGCTGCCATATCCCATGCACCTAAACCTATCTCAAAGAAGCCGTCGCATCTTCCACAGGCAAGATAGGCGAGGTCCAGGGCAGCAGAGCCGGCGCGCCTTATGTCACCGACCTTACTGAAGATATTCCTGAAAAGTTTCAGGTACTGGTCTATCAGGTCTTTCCTGCGGAAAGGGAAGCCGGTGGATATTAGACTGTTCTCTAATCTGCTGGCATACGATATGCGGACCGGATGTCCGTTCAGAAACGAGCCGCAGTCTTTTTCTGCAGTGAAAAGCTCACCTCGGACCGGATCGAAGACAACGCCTGCTATTATCTCTCCTCCAGGTCCCCCCATCCCCCCTTTATTAAAGGGGCCTGCCTGTCCGGTAGGCAGGGTTGAGGGGGGCTTGTATTCGAGCGCTATGGAAACGGAGAAAACAGGATATTCGTGTATATAGTTTGTTGTGCCGTCAAGCGGGTCAATTATCCAGCGGAAGCCTTCCGAAGCTTCGCTCATGGTTTCTTCAGCCAGAAATTTGTGATCAGGGAATCTCTCTTTTATTTTGTTTATTATTATCTGCTCTGATTCCCGGTCAACACGAGTAACAAAGTCAGATGCGTGCTTGATGCCGATATCTTCCTTTGAGATCTTTCCGAGATTGCGGAGTATTACATCTCCGGCAAGCCTTGCGGCATATACGGCAGTAGTTAAATATTTATTGTCTGAGTGTGAATACATGATAAATAGTTTCAATATAAAAGGTCGTTTAGTCTGTTAGACTGTAGTCTGTTAGCAAAGAAAGATCGGAACTGCTGATGCAAAGCGTGACTCATATGGTATTTTTCAGTTGCTAATAGACTAAATACCTACAGACTATCCACCTATGCAGTAAACGCTTTAAAATCTACCTCCATTCGCTCTGGATATCGCAGGTCCCATGCCGCCTGAATTTTCTTTTAAGCCGGTTCAGATCATTGCCGACAAGGTTTTCCAGCGAATATTCTCCCAGATGTTCTTCATTCTGAAGATAATACAGATAACCTATTTCTTCCGGTTCAAAGCCGATAAGCCGGGCCGCTACGCCGTCTGCCTTTACGGGGTCTGCAGATGCTATTGCGACCTTCATATCTACAGTTGTACCGTCAACAGGGCCGTCGCCTTCCATGCACACATAGCCGTCGAGCACAACGAGGTCAGGCCAGACCCTCTTTGCAAGCTCCACAATGTTATGATGGATCATCTTTACGCTTCTGCGGTAAGCCGGAAACTGCCTGAATAAAAAATTTATGAACCAGTTAGGCAAAGTCCTCCTCGCTATCGAGATCGTCCCCGGCGGCAGTTTATTGAGGAAGGTTTTTGGCGCATCAACTTCGATGCCGCCTTTCAATCCGTGGATCATCGCCATATCCTGCCGCATAACAAGCCCTGCCATGTTCTTTATGCCGAAGGTGGCCATAGCAAAGTTATGCGTCTTCGGAATGGCCAGAGATATCTTATAGTCGAATTCTTCCGCGCGTTTTGTGATCCTCAGCCGTGTATCGCCGACTATCGACAGGATAGGGCTGTGTATATATTCCCTGTCTTCATCAAAATGTATGAGCGAAACATTTTGATATCTTTTCTCTATGCGGTAGTAGTCATAATCGCGAAAGACATCTGTCGTGGGAAGTCCTCTGTAAAATGCAGATGCGGACGACTCGCCGACTGTAATGCGCGTGTCAGGCGCTATTTCCCTCATAAATTCGATAACGGCCTCTACAGCTTCCACATGAGTATTAGCGAAATCCGGCTTGCGGGCCACGAGATTGGGTTTTATGAGGATATTTTTTGCCTTTTTTACAGGCTCAAGGTCTTCCCTGATCAATGTGAGACACTTTTTAATATTCTCCTTACGGTCATCTCCGTGCACCAATGCGGCTTTCTTGACTCTATTCATCCTGTTCTCCATTACATAAAATGATACATGATCCATGATTCACGATGCAGGATGTTTTATTCTGTTTCATTTCGTTCAACTTGTATCCTGCATCTTGTATCTTGTATTTTGTATCAGGAAAAAATTGATTTTTTCTGAATATACTCAAACGAGCCGTCCGCAAGCCATCTGTCTAACTGTGAGGGTTCTTTTAACTGCTGCCCCCTGAATCTTGAAACCGCTGCATAGCCTGTCTTTAAATTTCCGAGACCGGTCATGTCTCCCCAGAGTTTTTCAAACTGT
>JACQXH010000129.1 GCA_016208845.1 Nitrospirota bacterium
AGAGGAAAGATTCCGGACAAGCCGGAATGACAGACGAAAAAAAGGGACTTTGACGTGACCGTGAGCAGATAACCATGCCGGCTGGATCAATTCAAGAAGAAGTAATTTTTATCAAAACTGCTCTACTTTAAGTCCTCTGATCTTACTGTAATCCCTCATATCAGATGTAACAACTGAAAAGCCGAGAGAGACGGCTGTGGAGGCGATAATAAGGTCGTGAGCTCCGATAGTTATCCCTTTTCTTGCAAGAGTTGCCCAGACTCTCGCATAAATTCTTGCAGCGCTTAAATCAAAAGGATATATAGGGAAAGTCTCTATGACTTTTTCAACAAAAGCTTCTCTCTGCAGCCTTCTTTTTTCGGAGTCAGCCCTATGCACACCATGCAGGAGTTCAGATGCGGTTATTACACTTATTCCAAACGGCTCGTTTTCTCTTTCCTTAATAAGTTTTTCAACATGGAAGGGCCCGCGCTCTATGGCGATCAGTACACTGGTATCGAATATTACGCCCACTTGCTTTTCTCAGGCATGGCTGGCTGGTGTTTTATAATCTCTTTCATATCTTTTTCAAAATATTCAGCCTCATCACCGAGATGAGGAAGCTTTGCAAGCAAACCCTTCAACTCGCCAAGCGTTCTCTCTTTTAAGTGTTCTTCTGCCGGGCTTATAAAAGCAACCGGTTTCTTGCCGCGCAGGATTGTGTAATGGTTCCCCTTGTATTTAATTGCATTCAATATCTCTGAAAATTTCCTTACAGCCTCGGTGGCAGTAATAGTTTTTTCCATAACCTCATCCTTTCATGAAATATGATAATCATATTTTACATATTTATGAGCCGAGAGTCAAATTGCCCATTATCTCCAGTCTTTCATCAATGGCTGATTAAACCCATCCCTTTATCAAAAACTAAAAATATTGTATCCTTAAAATACCAAGGCAATATAATGCATTTACTAAGGAGGGCAGACAAAAAATGAGAGATAAATTACTAATCGTTGACAACGAACCTGAAATGCCTGATCGGAGGCTATGAATTTCTTGTCTGCTTCCAGAATTTCAGAAACTCATCAGGTGACATTACTTTAATCTTTTTTACAGACTTACCTTTAAAATGACGTTTATTGCCTGTGATCAATGCATCCGCCATCCCGGTATTTGCCGCTTCAATAAAAGGAAGGTCGTCTTCATCTATGAGTTTTTCGTTCAGAGGGATCGCCGTAACTTTAATCCCCTCATCCTCAATAAAAGAGAGAAGCTCTTCAACATCACTTTTTTCAAAATCAAACTTGGGCCTTAACAGGACATCTCTGAATTCTGAAATGATCCTGTCGTCAAAAATCACAAGCAGCTCGCCTGAAAGCGCCAGATCAAGAATTCTTGCAGCATTTCCAAAAGGAGTAATAAGGGCAGATATAAGAACATTCGTATCAACGACTACACGCACTACTTTCTTCCTTTTCTCGCGCTGATGATCTCCGATTCAATCTCTTTTTGCGAAAGTTTGGACAGGCCCTTTAATAGTGATTTCCTGCGCATTCTTGATATGGCAATCTCAGCCTTTGCACGGCGCAGCATCTTCATGGTTTCATCAAAGTTAACATCGCTTACCCCCGTTAAAATAGCTATCGGCTTTCCGTTTGAGGTAATAATAACATCTTCGTTTTTTCCAAGATTGCTCCATACAGAGCCCGGCCTTATCCTGAAATCTCTTACTGTTACAAATTTCATTTTATGCCTCCTGTTGCAGCCTTATCGTCCTACAATAAGGCTACAATATAGTGACAAATATGTCAACGCAAAATATAATATCGGGGGTGAGACAAATTTTCCGGTAAATTCACCTGGAGAACAATGAAGCTGCCCGCCGCAGAGACGGCGGGGTATCATAAAATAATTTAGGCGTCATGTCGTCATTCCTGCGCAGGCAGGAATCCAGAAAGACAAAAACCTGGATTCCGCATCAAGTGCGGAATGACAGAAACAAGGACACCCCACAGCAGAGACTGTGGGGTATTGAAAATTTAATAAAATGAATGAACTTCCCCCTTAACAACAGTAGGTGCCTTTAGGCCGAAAGGGGGAATAATTAACTGCTCTGCCCTTGTCATCTACTAAAAATTTGTTGTGCACCCCAAAGAAGAAATTTTTTCTTTACACTATTCACTATTCACTAACTACTATTCACTTCTTTATATGGTCCCGCACAAAGTCCTCGATGAACATATCCGTTACCGCATCGTTGTACATAACCATATCGAGCTGTTTGGTATAAGCGGTCAGTTTGCCCATTATCCCCAGTCTTTCTTCAATGGCTGCGAGGCTATATTTGGTAAGCATAGCGTTTATCACGTCGCCCGTGATTTTCACCCTGAAATCGAGCTTCTTGATGATCTCTGTTATCAGCCGGACCCTCCTCAATTTCCTGTCTGTGGCAGCGCCTCCGCCTTTAAAAAAGAATTTAATGTAATTGTCATTCATGTTGTCACCGGCATATGCCTCAACAAGCGAGAAGTGGTATCCGAGCCTTATGCTGAAGTTCATATAGTTATGCGATATGATCGCGTAACTCCGTCCGCCCATCTTGAGGAGTTCTTCCTCCTGAGTGGCAGCCGTATTCGCGACCATGCCGAAAAACCCTTTGGCATCCACAGGCCTCGGTTCGGGCCATCTCATGTTCATCATCCCTTTCAGAAACGCTGAAAAGGGCACAGAGGTTATGTCTTCCGGCGCCGCCTTTTTCAGGTCATGTTTCCTGATCCCGCCGTCGATGTTCAGCAGCCGTGCGTCCATCGGGATGCCGGCCTTCAGGATCACGGCCTGTTCTCCTATCCTTTTCGCGTTGCCTGCCTCGGCAAAGGCGACAATGGACAACAGGTCTTCAAGGCTTTCAATATGATCTCCTTCCCTCGTCTTGAATATCTCAGCCATCGCCATTTCATGGATGAACCTTGTTATGTCGTGAAGTGTTTCACAATATTCAGGCTTAAAATATTCTTTATCAGGGTCTATCAGATTCAGCGTGACTATGAGTTTCAAGACCTTCTCAAGGGTCTGAAACAAATGCGTGTCCCTGAAAGGCTCTTTCTTTTTCGCGGCGTACTCCAGGAGCTCTTCCACCCTCCCCTCATACACATTGCAGTTGATCGCGTCCACGGTCAACTCCTGTCCGTCCCGGAGCGTACTTGTCGATGTCACAGTATCGAGGATTGTAGGTACCTGATATTCCCTTGACAGCGATGCCATGTGGCCGGTCGCGCTGCCCACGTCGGTAATTATCGCTGCCGCCTTATTCATCACAGTCACGAATTTGGGCGACGTATGCCTTGCCACGAGCACAGCTCCTTCAGGGAAATGCTCCAGTTCTTCATGTTCCTTTAATATAAACGCTTTCCCATATCCAATCCCCTTACAGGCGATCACCCCTTTGTCGAGAAGTATATTATATTTTTCTATCCTTCTTGGAACAGTCATCAATGAACTCTGAACGGTCATCATTCTCAAAGGCCTGCTCTGCAGGATATAAACCTGATTGTCATGATCGACCGCCCATTCAATATCCTGCGGACAGCCATAATGCCTTTCCAAAGAAACGGCATAATTAAAGAGCATGGTTATTTGTTCATCTGTCAGGCACGGCCTGTTCTTAAGCTCATCAGGCACACTGACCTTTTCAATGTCTCCTTTGGAATTGCAAATGTCCATGTTCTGCTGCCCGGGGGTCTGTTTCTCTATAATTGCCCCGGTGTCTTTTGCAACAGAGTAGAAATTCGGCGTCTCTGTTCCATCAACCACCGAGGTCCCAAGCCCCCATACGGCATTAATTATCACAAGTCCGCTTTCAGGGTTATTGGGGTCTCGTGAATACGTAACGCCTCCGGCAAACGCATCGACCATCCGCAATACACCCACAGACATCACCATATCTTCTTCGCAAAAGCCCTTTGACTTGTAGTAGAAAATCGCGCGCGGGGTAAATAGACTCGCGAGCACCTCTTTGTATTTCCGGGGTATGTGCTCAAGCGGCACATTCAGGAACGTTGCATACTGGCCTGCAAAACTGAATTCGCCATCCTCATGTATGGCGCTGCTTCTGACGGAAACCCTTAAAGTTGAAGGTTGCAAGTTGAATGTTGAATAGTTGGATCCTCCATCACTAACGTTCAACCTTTCAACTTCTTTATTAACGGCATTTAACAAATCCTCCGGAATGTCCGCATCAGCCACTGTCTGCTGTATCTGCCTGCTGATCTCTTCGAGCGCCTCCATGTTGTCAATGTTCACTTGCGACAGAAACGTATTTATTTTCTCTGACAGTCTGTTATGCTCAATGAATTTTTTGAATGCGTATGCGCTGATCGAAAAGCCTTCAGGTACCGGCAATTTAACATGATTCTTTATCTCTCCCAGATGCGCCATCTTGCCGCCGCTGATATTTGTCATTGTACCGTCAAGGTTTTCAACCGGCATGGCAAGATCGCTGACCTGTATCTTATGTCTGTGAGCAATGGTTTCTTCGATGGCTTTATTGATCTCTTCAAAGCGCTTGTTCAGGACTGTGTATTTCTGCTCTGAAAGCTCATTTATGCATTCGATCAGCCTTAAAACGCCATTTCTGATCGACTGAACATGTGTATTTATATAGTTTCTGTCAAACAGGTACTCACCTGAAAGTTTGTCCTCCATGTCCGCCATTAGTTCCAGCACCTGGTTGTTCTGCTTCAGCAGTTCCTGGAAAGTAATGAATTTGCGTTTGAGGGCCTCCTGAAAACTGCCTTTCTCGATTACTTCCTTATTTGATCTTCTAAATGCCTTGAAGAAATTTTTCATGCCTAATTATAACCTAAAACTTTTTGCAATCCCAAATATGGAAAGAACTGTCTCTTGCTCATAATCCTAATAAATAGCATTTAACCACAGACTTTCCTGCCGGCAGGCAGGTCTGCGCAAATCAGCGGCAGACTGCCGTTTTTAGAATAATGAGCAGGTAAATCTGAGTTCTTCTATTTTAAAGAAGACAGGCAGGTCAAGAATTCCCCTGCTTAAAGCACCTACTGTTGGTCTTTTAGAGGGGACAAAATTAAGATAAAGTGGTCAATCGCATTATTTTTTGTTAAGAACCCTGCGCCAGGAGCACAGGGCGAAAAGTCAAACTCAATGCTGTCATTCTCCGGCTTGACCGGAGAATCCATTTCCTTTCTCTGGATTGCCCGATCAAGTCGGGCAATGACGACAAATAAGAAAACAATTAATCCTTGTGCCAAGAGCAAGGTGAGTTCGTGGAAATTTCATTAATTTTCTCTAATATCCATATTAAAAAAAACTTCTTGACAACATTTTTTAAAGATTATAATATTATAATTAATTAATAAATTCATTAGGTCTTTATGTTCTTAATTTTATGACAAAACTATTAGACAGAAAAAAAACACAAAAACTATATGTCCAACTCTTTGAATTATTGAGAGAAAGAATAGATACCGGCGAATGGGCTGTCGGCACACAAATACCGACTGAGGAAGATCTTTGCAAAGAATATGAAGTCAGCAAGGCAACTGTCAGGATTGCCATACTCGATCTCGTAAGGCAAGGGTACTTAACAAGGCAGCAGGGAAAAGGGACTTTTGTATGCAAAAGGATAATACCTGAAGGCCTGACAATGTCAACAAGCTTTAAGGAATCAATGCTTGAGGCGGGCGTTATATTTTCCACCCGGATACTGGCCCAGACCGTGATGATGCCTACAGACGACATTGATGTCAAGCTTAACATTGCTGAGGACAAGCACATTATTTATATAAAGCGTCTGCGGACGGTTGACAGTGAACCTGTTCTGCTTCAGGAGGCTTTTATCCCCCATCACATATGCCCGCAGATATTGTCCGATGACATTGCAAGCAATTCCCTGTTTGATCTTTTTGAAAAGAAATACGAAAGAAAAATTACAAAAATAAGAGACTATATTGAATTGACTTATCCCAATAAAGATGAAGCTAATCTCCTCAATATGAAGGAAGGCTCCCCTGCTCTGTCGCTGGATCAGCATTTTTATTCCGGGGACACACAGATAATGTACATGCGTTCAATAAAACGGCCTGAGAGATTCAGATTTTATATAGAGATGGAAAGAAAGGTTTAAGTGTTGAACAGTTGAACAGTTGGAATAGTTGAATAGTCAGGGAGTTAAAAACCTTTCAACCTTTTAACTTTTCAACCTTTCAACAAATTTAAAAGGAGGTAATATGTCAAACAGTAAAGTAGTAAAGGATCTCATGCTGGACGTCTTTGAATTCCCGCACATACCTTATTGGTTCTCAATAAGGCAGGCCATGGGGATAATTAAAAAATCCCTGCTCACCAAGGAAAAATGCTTTCAACCGATGGCCATACTCGTCTTTGACGAGAAGTATAATCTTGTCGGCACGGTGACTTTCAAGAATATCCTCAGGGGTCTTGAGCCGAGGTTTTTAAAGACTACCACAAAGGCTCAGGGTCATGTAGGAGATGATTCGGGATTGTCTTTACTCTGGGATACACTTTTCAGCAAAGAGTCAAAGGAGATGGCGGAGAAACCCATAAGCGAAGTTATGACCCCTGCCAAGCACTTTGTCTCACCCGAAGATCCTGTTACAAAGGCCGCATACCTGATGGTGCACAATGACCTGGCCCTTCTGCCTGTTCTTGAGAACAATAAGAAATTCGTCGGTCTTGTAAGAATGATAGAGGTCTTTGATGAGCTGTCAAATACAATCCTGGAAGGAAGGGGGTAAATACAATGGCAGAGAAAGATATTAAAACAACACAAGGGTTACCGGAACCGCCTAAAGATATAGTAGTGGCAGAAGTTCCGAAGGTTCCGTTTGATTGGAAGCGCATATTTTTTATCTTGCTTGGTTTAGGACTTTTCCTCTTTATCTATTTTATGCCTCAGTGGAAAGATGCTATAGATCCTTCAGGCAAAGCATTCCCTCTGTCACAACAGGGAAAAGGGGCCATAGCCCTTTTTGCAATGGCCGGAGTATGGTGGGTGTTTGAGGTATTGCCTATAGGTGTGACATCGATAGCGATCGGCGTGTTCCAGGCGTTGTTCAGCATCCGCTCTGCAAAGGACGCGTTTAAGGATTTCATGGACCCGTCGGTTATGTTCATCTTCGGCTCGGTTGTTGTAGGTTTGGCTTTCTCAACAACAGGGCTTACAAAACGTCTTGCATATAAGATGCTTGAGATCGTCGGTGAAAAGACGAGTATGATCCTCTTAGGCGCTCTCGTGGTTACAGCAGGACTGGCGCATCTGATGGCCCATACAGCGGCAGCGGCAACAGTCTTCCCGATACTACTGGCTATTTACGCGCTCTATGGTGAAGGCGACAAGCAGACAAATTTTGGCAAGGCGCTTTTTATAGGAATGGCTTATGCGGCAGGCGCGGGAAGTATCATCACATTCCTTGGTTCTGCACGCGCAGCAGCAGGAGCCGGAATGTTCAAGGAATTCACTGGAAAGGACATCGGTTTCTTTGAACTCAGTAAATACATGTTCATCCTTGGGTGGCTCATGGTCTTTCTGATATGGGGTTATCTCATGATATTCCTGAAGCCAGAAAAAAAGGTCATCGCCGGATTGAAGGAAAAGGTCACAAAGCTTTCTAAAGAGCTCGGGCCCATGACCGGAAACGAAAAGTTTGTTATTATTACCGTGCTCGGCGTTGTAGCGCTTATGTCAATGCAGTCTTTTATACCTGCTTTAAAAGCCATGGACAGGGCGGCCCTGATACTTATATCAACACTCCTGTTCTTTATTTTTAAGATACTCACAGTCAAGGAACTGGAGGAAATACCCTGGAATATCATTCTCCTCTTCAGCGGCGCCATGAGCATTGGTTTCTGCTTGTGGAAGACAGAAGCCGCGCAGTGGATGGCAGTCAACTGGCTCGTCATGTTCCAGCACTCACATTGGCTTGTTTTCGTCCTGAGCATAGCAACGTTCGTCCTTATCATGACGAACTTTATTATGAATGTTGCTGCAATCGCTATATCGCTTCCGGTTTCTCTTGTTGTAGCCGGTTATCTCGGCGTTTCTCCTGAAGTAATATTCTATTCTTCGCTTGCAACTGCAGGAATGCCATTTGTCCTGCTCATCGGCGCTGCGCCTAATGCTATTGCATACGAGTCAAAGCAGTTCACCACCGGTGAATTTTTTAAACATGGTTTGCTTTTAAGTATAGCGCTTATAGCAATAATCGGTGTTCTCATAGTCACGCTGTGGCCGATCTTCGGTATGCCGACGGTGTTGAAGTAGTGAATGAAGGTTTAATGGCTTAAGGGTTCAAAAGTTTAAAGGTTGGAAGATCACGCAAGTGGTTATTTAACCTTTAAACCTGAAACCTTTAAGCCTTTAAACAAAATTTTAAGGAGAATCATGAGTTTTGAAAACATACTGAAAAAATACTTCGACAGGACATGCACCGAGATCGAGTTCGTCAAAAAGACTTACGCTGCGCTGAAAGAGCTTGGGTTCAACGACGAAAACTCTATCGCAGCAACCTGTATCTGCAGGGACGAGATATCTCAGACACTAAGGAGCATTATCAAGCACATGTGGGGTGAGGCGTTTAATCTTTCAAGTCTTGCAGGGATGTTTTTCGCGGGAAAGACCGGTTTGGCAGCTGCCATGCACCATGCGCCGATCGAGAACGGGAAAGAGCGGTATGTGTTCTACGCCCTGCCGCATATAGCGATTGACACCGAAGGACATATTGGAATTTGCAGGCGTTCGGGAAGGGAAGGAGAATCTGTTGCCTGCGGAGCGCTCAATGCCTTTCAAAAAGAGATGGCAAGCGGCAGGGTGAATATCACAATGGATAACGAAGACGTAGAGCAGAGCCTTATCAGGATGCGGCTTTTACGCGAGATACCGTATGGTCATGTTCCCGACCTTCTTGAGCTTACAAGGATCACTCAGACGGCCATTCAGGCAGACCTTGAGAATACGATAAAAAAAGTTGTGAACATTGAAAAGAGCGATTATGCAGTAATAACAGGAATACAAATTCACGAAGCAGACGGAAATTACATCTGGCCTGCGGCTTGTTATGCGATTGTGAACGGGGAAAAGATTAGTTTAAAAGTTTAAAGGTTGAAGGGTTGAAAAGTTATGAAAAAAGAGATTGAGAATTTTGAAGACCTTAATGTTTGGCAGAGAACAAGGGACTTGGTGAAGTTAATTTATGAAATAACGAAAGAAAAGAGTTTTTCAAAAGACTATTCACTCATTGACCAGATAAGAAGGTCTTCAGTCTCTGTAATGTCTAATATTGCTGAGGGATTTGAAAGAGGATCCAATAAAGAGTTCATACAATTTCTTTATATTGCTAAAGGTTCGTGCGGAGAGGTGAGATCACAACTGTATGTAGCCTTTGACCAGATGTATATCTCAGAAGAAGTTTTCAACGAGGGCATAGAATTTTGTCGAAAGATTTCCGGAATGATTAGCAACTTTATAACGTATCTTAATGCTTCAAAGATTAAAGGAATAAAATTTAAAGAATAGTTCAAATAAAGTTTAAAAGGTTCTACGATTTAAAAGATGAAAGGTTGAAACAAAAATCTTTTACCTTTAAACCCTGAAACCATTAAGCCTTTAAACAAAATAAGAAACGGAGGATTAAATCAATGATGACCATGGTAGCAGTTGTATTCGTGCTCGCCTACTCAATGATCGCGCTCGAGCACCCGATCAAGATCAACAAGTCAGCCACGGCCCTGCTTGCCGCAGGACTGATGTGGACCCTGTATTCTTTCGCAAGCCCGCTCGGAGTGGAAGGCGTCTCCCACCAGCTCACGGAAAAGCTGGCCGAGACCGCGGCCATCGTGTTCTTCCTTATCTGCGCCATGACCATTGTCGAGGTGACAGACTCCCACGGCGGATTCGAGGTCATCACCTCGCGCATCAAAGCCACCAAACTAACGAGCCTGCTCTGGATCATCGGCTTCATCACCTTCTATCTCTCGTCGATCCTTGACAATATGACTACCACCATCGTTATGGTCGCCCTGATGAAACGCATCCTCAAGGACCATAAGCAGCGACTCTTCTTCGCAGGCATAATCGTAATTGCCGCCAATGCCGGAGGCGCCTGGACCCCCATCGGTGATGTGACCACCACCATGCTCTGGATCGGCGGACAGATCACAACGGGCAATATCATAAAGAGCCTCTGGATCGCATCAATGATCAATCTGCTGGTCCCTCTTGTTATAGCCTCCTTCATGCTCAAAGGCAACGTCGTTCCGCCTGACCAGGTCGAAAACGGCGCCACCAACACATCACAGTTTGAAAAGACCCTGATGTTCTTTATGGGCATGGGTTGCCTGATCTTCGTCCCGGTGTTCAAGGCCGTTACGCATCTGCCTCCATACCTCGGTATATTACTGGCGCTCGGCGTGCTCTGGATTGTAGGTAATATTTTGCATCGCAACAAGCCCGATGAAGAGAAGGACCACCTCAGGCTGGCCAAGGCCCTCAAGCGCATTGACATGGCATCAGTCGTGTTCTTCACAGGCATCCTTCTTGCCGTAGCAAGCCTGTCTGCCAATGGAATGCTCCCGGCGCTGGCCGGGTGGCTCGATGTAAAGCTCGGCAACCAGACCCTGATCGTCATAATCATCGGCCTCTGTTCTGCTGTTATTGATAATATTCCACTTGTGGCCGCTTCCATGGGCATGTACCCTATGACCCAGTTCCCCCCTGACTCCTTTATCTGGGAGTTTATGGCCTACTGCGCAGGCACAGGCGGTTCGATCCTGATCATCGGCTCAGCTGCAGGCGTAGCTGCGATGGGGCTTGAAAAGATCGAGTTCTTCTGGTATGCCCGCCGCATTGGGCCGCTCGCCTTTGCCGGATATTTCGCCGGGATAGCAGCATGCATCGTCCAGTACAGACTG
>JACQXH010000120.1 GCA_016208845.1 Nitrospirota bacterium
AAGCATTATGGGCATGGGCATAAGTTCAGGGGTCTCATTGCAGGCATATCCGAACATAAGCCCCTGATCACCGGCGCCTCCTATATCGACACCCATTGCGATATCGGAGGACTGTTCATGAATGGATGTTATGACTGCACATGTCTCGTAATCAAAGCCGTATTTGGCCCTTGTATAACCGATATCTTTTATGGTTTCCCTGATTATGGAAGGGATGTCCACGTAGCATTTTGTTGTTATTTCTCCAGCAACAAAGGCAAGCCCTGTTGTCAGCAGGGTTTCACAGGCAACTCTTGCAAATTCATCCTTTCCTATGATCGAGTCAAGGATTGCATCAGATATCTGATCCGCAATCTTGTCTGGATGTCCTTCCGTAACTGATTCTGAAGTAAATAGAAAATCTCTTTTTTTCATTTGGCCGGCCTCCTAATGGAATGTCTTATATTTAAGAATTTTTGCGACTTAATTGTCAAGCTGAGACCGGGCAGGAGTGTGCGGCAAATTTATTGGAAAACTATTTTTTCAGGGGAGTCGCTGTTCCTTCCCCCCCACTTTAGCAAATGGGGGGATTATTCAATGAAAGGAATGCTATTTATAAAAAAAAATCTCCCCTGACCCCTCTTTTGCAAAGAGGGGGACATTTTAAGTTCCAACTTTTATGTCGCAGACCCCTGAGATAATAACCCTGCTGATTGACAACGTGTCACAAATATAAGGTATATTAAAAAATGTGTGTTCCGAGTTAGGCTGATCTTATGTTAAATTCTATTATTGTTAAAGGCGCGCGTGTCCATAATCTCAAGAATATAGATGTAGAAATTCCAAGAGATAAACTGGTTGTGATAACCGGTCCTTCTGGTTCTGGCAAATCTTCGCTCGCCTTTGACACCATATATGCAGAGGGGCAGAGGCGTTACGTCGAGAGTCTTTCAGCCTATGCAAGCCAGTTTATCAAACAGATGCAGAAACCCGACGTAGATTCCATAGAAGGCCTGTCTCCGTCTATAGCGATAGAGCAAAAGACCACGACTAAATCTCCGCGTTCAACGCTCGGCACCATTACTGAAATCTATGACTATCTCAGGGTCGTATATTCGAGAATAGGGAAATTAAACTGCTATAAATGCGGAAGCGCCATAACGTCCCAAGGGATAAACCAGATCATAAAATCAGTCTTGGAACTGCCCCCGGGAGCGCGTCTTCAAATATTATCTCCGATCGTTGCCGGCAGGAAAGGCGAATACAGGAAGGAGCTCCATGATGTCAGAAGAAAGGGGTTTATAAGGGCGAGAATAGACGGAGAGATGATCGACCTGGCCCGGGAAATAAAGCTTAACAAACATAAAAGACATAGCATAGATGTGGTTATCGACAGACTGATAATAAAGCCGGGCGTTGAGCGGCGCGTGTCCGAGGCGATCGAGCTGGCCATGAGGTTTGCTGATTCTGTGATAGTCAATATCATTGAGGAGAAAAAAGATCTTCTCTTCAGCAAAAGGCTTGCGTGTCCGAAGTGCGGCATAAGTTATCCGGAGATAACCCCCAGATTTTTTTCTTTTAATAGCCCTTACGGCGCATGTCCGAGATGCAACGGCATCGGATTCGAAAACTCCGGAGATGAAGAAGAGGTCCTGAGATTGCATAAAATATGCCCCCAGTGCCGCGGATTAAGACTCAGGAAAGAGGCGCTGGGAATAAAGATCAACGGTCTGAATATAGGGGAGCTGTCAACTCTGCCGATTAAAACAGCTATCGATTTCTTCAGATCGCTTAAACTCACGGAGAGGGAGCAGGCCATAATATCCAAGGTACTGAAGGAGATATCGGACAGATTGGCGTTTCTCGATAAGGTTGGGCTCGGATACCTGACTTTAAGCAGGCCTGCCTTTACTCTGTCAGGGGGGGAATCCCAGAGGGTGAGACTTGCAACTCAGATAGGTTCCTCGCTCACCGGAGCGCTCTATGTCCTGGATGAGCCGAGCATCGGGCTTCACCCGCGTGACTGCGGCAGGCTTTTGGACAGTTTGTGCAGGTTGAGAGATATGGGTAATACAGTGATAGTCGTCGAGCATGATGAAGACACGGTGAGAAGGGCCGACCATATAGTGGATATGGGTCCCAGGGCAGGCATAGAGGGCGGTTATGTCGTAGCAGAGGGCGATCTGCCCGGTATAATTGAAAATAATAATTCTCCTACAGGTTCATATCTGAGAGGGACGATATCTATCGCTGTTCCTGAAAAAAGGAGGAAGCCCGCAGGCTATGTCACGATAAGGGGGGCCGGCGAATTCAATCTTAAAGATATAGACGTTAAAATACCACTTGGTGTATTAACGTGCGTGACAGGGGTCTCGGGTTCAGGCAAGAGCACGCTGATTATAGAGATACTTTTCAGGGGGATTGCCAATAAACTCTCTCACCGCAGGGGGAAATCGGCGGGATCTTATAAAGAGTATTCAAGCGATGTTAGTGTGGGCAAACATAAAGGAATGGAGGGGATAGAGGCAATTGATCATGTTATTGATATCGACCAGTCTCCTCTTGGTAAAACACCGCGCTCAAATCCCGCGACATACTCCGGCCTCTTTGCATTTATAAGAAATATTTTCTCTCAGGTGCCTGATGCAAGGGTAAGGGGGTACAGGCCCGGCAGATTCAGTTTCAATGTTTCCGGCGGCAGGTGCGAGACCTGCAAGGGCGACGGGCTGATAAAAGTTGCTATGCATTTTCTTCCTGACATGTATGTACCGTGCGAGGTGTGCAAGGGAAAGCGATACAATGCAGAGACCCTCAATATTCAATACAAGGGCAAGAAGATTTCGGATATCCTCAATATG
>JACQXH010000022.1 GCA_016208845.1 Nitrospirota bacterium
CCATATTTTGGAATTCATAATCCCCCCCCTGCTTTTTGATAAAATAAATTTGGCCGCTGATTTACACTAATAAAAAGTAATTAAATAATGAAATTTTCAACCACAGATGAACACGGTTTTTCAACTTCAACAAAATTTATTCTAAACATCCCCCTTTGCCCCCCTTTATAAGCCAACAGTAGGTGCTTTAACCAGGGGAATTAATAAAAGCAAAAGAGGCGCCCCGATTTCTCAAGACGCCTCTTTTTTATCTTTATCTCTCTCTGTTAAGAGAATTAAATCTGTCTGTCTGTCTGTCTGTGCAAGGAAGATGCCACTTCTTATCTCCTCTCGTTAGACCACATTCTTCTTTATCGTCATACGGATTCCAGACAAGCTGGAATGACAGAACATAAAGCTAAAGGATTTATTAATTTGCTGCTGCAATGTCTTAATTTTTAACACATAAAAACATGCCAAGTCAATTAAATTATTCTTATGTGATATATAAGGATTTCTTATAAATGAATTCTCATGTCTGCCCTGAATGCGTATGATATTTCTCCATTTTGAAATTGGGCAAAATCATTAAGACATATTTGTTTTAATTACTTTAGCGATGTCTTCCGCGATACCTTTGATCTGCTTCATGCTGCTGCCCTCGACCATGACCCTTATCTTGGGCTCTGTGCCCGAAGGCCGGACAAGGATCCTGCCGCTGGCAAGGGCTTTCTCGGCCTTTGCTATCGCATCCATCACCTTTGGAAATTTCTCTCCGGACTGTTCGCCTCCAAGGTTGCTGCCCTTTCGCATCATCTCCTCAACAACATACCTGTCGCCTACCTGTGTCCTTACGATATTTATGCCTGATTTCTTCATGAAAATTTCAAACCCTATATTGCTCATGACTGTGGCAACAACTGTATTGCCGTTGAGTCTGTTCTCTTTTTTCATATTTAGCGCGCATATAGCCATTATCTTGTCGCCGTCTATTATTTCGCCTTTTTCATCACAAAGGATGGTCCTGTCGCCGTCGCCGTCATGAGCTATGCCAATATCTGCCTTATGCCTTAAAACCTCTTTCTGCACGACCTCAGGGTGCATGGCGCCGCAGCCTGCATTGATATTCACACCATCCGGCTTATCATTAATTGATATTACATTAGCGCCAAGCTCTCTGAGCACCGACGGAGTTATTTTGTAAGTCGAGCCATTAGCGCAGTCAACGACTATCTTTACGCCTTCAAGGGTCATGCCTTTGGTAAATGAGGCTTTTACATACTCTATATATCTGCCTGCAGCGTCTTCTACCCGGTGCGCCTTGCCTATGCCGTTTCCAAGCGGCCTGATATGCTTGAGTTTCTCCGAGAACACCTCCTCCTCGATCTCCCTCTCAACACTGTCAGGCAATTTAAAACCTTCTGAGCCGAAAAGTTTAATCCCATTATCGTCATAAGGATTATGCGAGGCAGAGATGACAATGCCTGCATCCACCCGCAGGCTGCGCGTTACAAAGGCAATGCCGGGTGTTGGCATCGGACCTATAAGAATTACATCTACCCCCATAGAGCATATGCCTGATGTCAAAGCACTCTCTATCATATAGCCGGACAGCCTGGTGTCTTTGCCTATGAGGATAAGATCACGGCCATGTTTTTTCTTAAGCACATAGGCCGCCGCCCTTCCTATTTCAAAGGCGAACTCTCCTGTCATCGGCGGGTGATTTGCCTTGCCCCTGATCCCATCTGTTCCAAAAAGCTTCACTTTTTCCCCCTTTAACAAAAAACGGTAATTGCAGGGGTGCAGGCAGCAAAAACTTTGCCTGCAACTCCTTAGTGATAATTCGCCAGCAATAACATGGCATTTTTATTCGATAATTCTCTGCTTGCAAAAAAAATTAAAAAAACCAGACAACATATCAGATTGCTGTCATGCCGGCTTGTCCGGCATCCTTCCGTTAGGAAAGATTCCCGACAAGCGGGAATGACGAATAATGCGGCAATTATTGTGTCGTTATAATTAATAGGGTTATTCCCCTTTCTTCAGGGTTATGTAAACCACAACCTCAGGATTATCGATATTTACATTCCTGGCACTTAGATCAATGTACGAGCGGTATTGGACATTGCCGGTAATTTCAGTTATATCCACTGCCTCTGTTTTAATCGCAAATATCTTGGCTATCGCGCTTTCCGGGCCTTTTATCTCGATCGTTTTGGGCTCCACCTCTACGCTTTTGATCGAGAAACCCCGCGCAGGCGACCCGATTATCACGGGTTTTACAGGAACACGTTTCTGAATTTTTTCCTCTATCATGAGTTTTGCAGTCTGGGGCGAGATATCTATAACAGTAAGAGTATTAGGCAACGCAATATTCGCAGAGGTCAACGGCAAAACAGACTTACCCTTTTTCACACTGCCCAGATCCAGAAGAACCCTCACGTCATCCTGCCTCAATTTCTTCAGGATCCTTTCCTGTCCTTCTATATCAATGCTCACTGTCTTGGGAGCCTCGACAATTTCAAGATTCGGCGGGACATTCTTAAATCCTATGGGCACATCCATGCCGATGACAGAGCGGCCCTTTGATACGACAAAAAGCCATAGCACTATTGCCAGGGCAAGTGATGCCATCTTCAGCCAGATGTTTCTGGTCATTATTGCCGCCTACAGCAGTGGAAATAGTGCCTGTTTCCTCTGACACAATTATTACAACTGCGTCCGTCTCTTCGGACAAGCCGATGCCCGCCCGGTGCCTGGTACCGTGATCCTTGGAGATCCTGACACTCAGAGACAGGGGAAGAAAGCATCCTGCCGCAACTATGCGGTTCCCCCTTATAATTATAGCGCCGTCGTGGATCGGAGATGTAGGATGAAAAATGCTCAACAGCACTTCATTAGATACTTTTGCATCGAGGACAGTTCCCACCTGAATAAAATCCTGCAGGCTTGTCTCTCTCTCAATAACAATCAGGCCGCCTATCTTTCTGTTTGCAAGAGCGATAGATGCCTTGACGATCTCTTCAAGGGACTTTAACTCTTCCGCGCTCGTAAGCGACGGCAAAAAACGTGCTTCTCCCATCTGCGCGAGCGCCCTTCGGATCTCGGGCTGGAACAGTATTACAAGCGCAAGCACTATCTGCGCCCAGAGGCTCTGGATAAGCCAGTCCATAGTGTAAAGGCCCAGGTATCCTGAAAATAAAAAAACGACAACGAGAAGCCCCAGCCCTGTCAGTATTTTGAGGGCCCTCGTGCCTTTGATCAGGAGCAGCACCCTGTACAAGATAGCAGCAACAAGCAGTATATCGAGAATGTCCTGCCACCTTAATTTTAAATGTCTTAAAGTTTCCATATATTAAATTGTCAGGAAGATTTTTAGTTTATATTATAACAGGTTTTGGAAATGTTGCAGATTTAAATATTGTCCGACAAGAATGACCTATTATCTTATAAAAAACATTAACCACAGATAAACACAGATTTTCAGAGGGTTCGGGCCTGCCTGCCGGCAGGCAGGGATTAGGGTTTAGGGGTTGGTTAGAAAACCGATTCCAAAATCATGACCCTTGCCCCATGACCCCAACTTCTGATCTATCTGCGAAGATCCGCGGCCAAATGCCGTTTTTGGATTTACATGACGAAAGAATCGCCAAGCATATAAATAAAATGACCTGTGATCGGGAATTCATCTTCCTTGAAATCATCTGGCAAAGGCCAAAAAGGGGCGGAGTCTTTAATGGCCCGCATGGCGGCCTCATCAAGAAAACTGTACCCTGAGGTCCGCACAAGCCTGACCTCACCAAGACTCCCGTCCCTGTGTATAGAAAAGTTTATATATAATTCGCCCGAAAGTCCCTTTCTTGCTGCCTCTTCAGGATAATGCCATACACTTTCTATCTTGTCTTTGAGTTTTTTCATATATCCGCGATGTTCCAGTTCAGGCGCATCAAAGGTAAGGCCCTTGCTCTCGTCAGGTGTTTTTTTCTGTGCATATTTCTCAATGGTCTCTTTGTCAAAAAGAAATTCCCCGGGATTCAATGGAAGACCTTTTTTCTCTTCCGGCAATACCCCCCTTTGCTCGGGAACTGCTTCTGAATTCCCCTTTATGCCTGAAGGGTCACTCAAGCCCTGCTGCCCTGCCGCCTGATCCCTTAAGATGCCTTTATCCGGCCCTGAATCTTCCCCGAATAAAGTCCGTGGCGGGGTATTATCCAAAATGCTTTTGGGAGCAGTTCTTTTTATGTGAGGCGGTGAGGCAGGGAAGGATTGCCCCAATATTTCAGGAGGCGACTTTTTCCCGACCAAAGGCTCAACTATATCCACGTTAAATACCTGCCCCATTGTATTTATTTTCTCATGGTAAAACATTATAAAGTCTCAATTCAGATATTTAACAAAATAGGCTGCGTATTTCAAAAAAACAGAAGGGGAAAATTCCTTCCCGTACCACAGCCTAATTGACGCATCCTGCACCTCTTTGTTTTTATGCAGGTTGACCATATACTCCATTGACGTGTCATTTCTTAAAAAATATTTTTTGAGCCCCATCATTAACTGAAACTGCTTAAGATACTTTTTTCTCCACTTCTTTTCATAATCCTTTGGCCTGCCGCTTATGACAGCCTCGGCAGCTATTTTGCCGCTGCTCATTGCATAATAAATACCCTCATAGCTGAAAGGCATGACCAGGCCCGCTGCGTCACCAATGAACAATATATTTTTCGTGACTAACGAATCCCTCCATTTCAGCGGAAGCCTGTATACCTTCTGCCTTCCATTGCCAAACACCCGGCGGCGCGCCTTGAACTTTTCCATGAGATCCTTCAGCGACTTCCCATTAGTCGAACCCGTACCCAGATCAACATAATCTCTTTTCGGGAAGACCCATGAATAAAAATGCGGCGCATGAGCCGCACCAAACCAGAATTCACAACCTTCAT
>JACQXH010000121.1 GCA_016208845.1 Nitrospirota bacterium
GCTGGTAATCATGGCGAGTATTCGCGAAAAGCTGGAATTAGCTGATATCCCTGCGCCTTTCAGAGGGCTTCCGATATCTTTTATTGTAGCAGGGCTTATTGCTCTTGCATTTACCGGATTTTCAGGGTTGATAACATTGTAGTTTGGAGAATCACAAACGCAGGCTTTAGCCCGCGTTTTCAATGTGTCACTCCGGCTTGTCCGGAGTCTTTCTCCAGAAGGATTCCGAATCCCGAAGCATCGGGAGAATGACGGCTAAAAGACAGGAATGACGTTTGGAGCTAATTTATTTATAATAGGTATTGAGAACAGGCTGCTATGATTAATATGTCAGGAAAAATGAAAACATCTACATTCACTTTTGCTCTTCTGCTCTTCTGCTCTTCTGCGCTTTATGCTGGCGTAGGAGGGGGTGTTGAGGCAAAGGAAAGTGTGGACCTCGCTGATGTCCTTAAATTCACCGCTATATTCCTTGGGGGCATCAGTGCTGTGTTCGGCCTGGGCCTTGCCTTTGCCGCGAAGAAATTTGCGGTGCAGGAAGACCCGCGCATCGACCAGGTCTCAGAAATGCTTGCCCATGCCCACTGCGGCGCCTGCGGTTTTGCAGGCTGCAGGCAGTATGCAGAGGCAGTGGTATTAAAGCCGGATGTCGCGCCGAATTTATGCACGCCCGGGGGAAAGGCCTCTGCTGAGGGAGTCGCAAAAATTACCGGAAAAGAAATGACCCAGCTCGAGCCCAAGATCGCAAGGGTATTCTGTCAGGGCGGATTATCCAGGTCTTCACGGAAATTCAAATATGAAGGCATAGCCGACTGCAAGGCCGCTGTTATTGCCAGCGGAGGAGACAAGTCATGTGTCTACGGATGCCTTGGATATGGAACATGTTTCAGGGCCTGCCCTTTTGGCGCCATAAAGATGAGCGATGATCTTCTGCCTGTAATTGACCCGGCAAAATGCACAGCCTGCGGAAAGTGCGCGCAGGCATGTCCTAAAAAAGTTATTGAGATACTGCCTTCTGCAAAAGAAGTACTTGTCAGATGCCATTCAAAAGACAAAGGGGCTGCCACAAGAAAAAATTGCCAGACCGGCTGCATTGCCTGCGGCATGTGCGCAAAGATCTGTCCTTATAACGCCCCTTCGATCGCGGACAACCTCTCAAAGATCAATCCCGATATGTGCAGGGTCTGCGGCCTCTGTGTGACTAAATGTCCTACCAGGGCCATTATGGATTATATCCCGCGCAGGCCCAAGGCAAGCATTACTGACAAATGCATTGGCTGTCACATGTGCGCAAAGGTGTGCCCTGTTAATGCATCATCAGGGGAACTCAAGAAGCCTCACGTTATCGATCAGAATAAATGCATCGGCTGCGGTATCTGCACTTCCAAATGCCCTGTGGTCGCCATTACAGGGACCTTTAATTATGCTGAAATTGCTGAGGCAGCCGCCGCCAAAAAAGCAGCCCGGGAAAAAGCAAAAGAAGCCTCTGTCACCGCCTGAGGATTAGCCACTGATCTGCGCAGATCGGCACGGAAACTGCGTAAAATTAAGAAAATGAGAAGATAAGTCGAAGCCCCCTTCGGACGGCACGACTGAACTCAGACCCGCTTCGGGAAGTTTAGAATCTGTATTTCTAAACTTGCTAACTAAATAATTTCTGATTTATTAAATCTGTGCCTGCCTGTCCGGTAGGCAGGTTAATCCGTGGCTAAATATTTTTTAAGCGGATTAATCATTGAGCAGCCAGTCGCAGTTCTCAGTTTCCTGATCCTTTGAATAGTAGCTCAGTTCCAATGTGCTAACTTTGTTCTTTCCGCTCATTTTTGAGTTATATAACGCCCTGTCTGCTGTTTCTATTATCGCCGCCTTGCTCATTATCCCTCTCTGCGGCTCATAGGTTGAGATCCCTGCACTTATTGTGACATTGACGTTGTAGTCATTGATCCTGACAAGCAGTTTTTCCACATTTTCCCGTATCTTTTCTGCGATAACACGGGCATATTGCATATCTGTTTCAGGCAGAATTATTACGAGTTCCTCTCCTCCGTATCTCGCGGCAGTATCAGCTTCCCTGGCCGATGCCTGAATCGTTTCACCGATAGCGGTCAGCACCTTGTCTCCGCAACTATGTCCGTAAGTATCATTTATTTTTTTGAAATTATCAATATCGATCATTATCAATGATAAGACAAGGGAGTTTCTCTCTGCCTTGTAAAGCTCTTTCTCCATTTGTTCCTGAAAATACCTGTGATTAAAAAGGCCGGTAAGGCTGTCACTGAAGGCAAGGACTTTTAATTTCTCATTTACCTTCTGGAGTTCCCCTGCATATTTTTCCGCTTTTTTAGTTGATTCCTTTAATCCCATCACGAGCTGTTCATAAGACATGTTAAGCTTGCCGAGCTCTGCAACTGCCTCCTGAAGAATGATCGAGTGCGGCTTCATGTCAGAGGCGTCGATCTCAAAAGTGGCCAGCACTTCAATGGTCTTTTCCGCGACTGAATCTATAAATGACTCTACATCGGCCTTTGCCACATTGAATTTATCCTTTAAAAGCCGTTCTAATTTTTTCAGTTTTTCGATCGTGCTGCTGCCATGATATATAGAAGAAGCGAGGTCTGCAATAGCAAGTATATCCACCATGTCACAGAATTCCGCGGGGCATTTGTCCTTGTTGTGGTGGTATGCGATAGGCATATAAATATTTTCGGGAAGGTTCCATTGCTTGAGTATCTGGCTGCTGACAGTCTGGTGATTAAAACCAAAAATAGAGTGTTCTGCTTCAACAACATTTGTCCCCATGCTGAACTTTTCGTTGAAAACCTTCATAT
Source organism: Nitrospirota bacterium (assembly GCA_016208845.1). Lineage (GTDB taxonomy): Bacteria > Nitrospirota > Thermodesulfovibrionia > UBA6902 > BMS3Bbin08 > JACQXH01. The sequence goes on from JACQXH010000121.1 coordinate 2,829, forward strand.
AATCATCTGGTTTGCACATAAACATGACCGCAACCCCAATGTCCATAAGCAGTGCGGTCACAAATATGTCGTCGCGCCCATTTACGCCCAATATACTCAACGCCTTATCTATAGAATCAACCTTATAGGGAACCGCATAAAAGGATGAATTAACCACACTTAGTATTTTGGCGGTAAGGGCGGGGTCACAGGATATGATCTTTTCAAGTTCTCTAAGCGAGAACTCATCGTTTTTCACTACTTTTATTACCTGAGCCGCTACAACCGGCAGAGAAGGGAGCTTTACTGCCCCATTTCTTAAGGAATCAAGGACATTCATTAAGCCTTTCCCCCTGATAAGATTTATTATTCTTGATTTTATTGCGCAAAAAACAACACCACATATTCTGGATCATTAATTAGTCTAATAATAATATTCGTCATAAAATAATAAAACTTTAGCAATTACTCAGGTTGTGCAGGCTAATAGCCTGTAGTCTGTTAGCAAACAGGTTATTTAGATTGTTGTTCTGTAGTCTGTTAGCTTAACGACTAAATACCTGCAGACTGTCTACCTGAGTGATCTTTAATTAGATAAGTCTCTGCAACTTGTGATAGAATTAAAAATCTTTTAAATAAGAGAAGTTAGGGGAAGGAACTACAAGAATATGATAAGCCCGGGTATTTTCAGACAATATGATATTAGGGGAATATGGGGGAAGGACCTGACCGGAGAAACTGCAGAACTTATCGGCAGGGGCTTCGCTTCCTATCTTTATGAAAATTTAGAAAAAGAAAAGATATGTTTAAGTGTCGGATGGGATGCGCGTCTGCATTCCACTCTGATATGCGACAGTCTTATAAAAGGGTTGAACCGTTCCGGGGCGGATGTTATAAAGCTCGGAATGTGCCCTACTCCACTTCAATATTTTTCCCTTTACAATCTTCCTGTTGACGGCGGCATTATGATCACCGGCAGTCACAACCCTCCGGAGTTCAATGGATTTAAACTGAGCGCGGGCAGGGAAACGCTTTTTGGTGATAAAATACAGGACATCAGGAAGATCATAGACGCAGAAGATTTTAGAAATGGACATGGAAAAACTGAAGATCATCCCATTATCAGCGAGTACATTGATTTTATCAGGGGTAAATTCCAGGACCTTTCCGGACTCAGGGTGGTTGTTGACGCGGGCAACGGTACCGGCGGTATTGTGGCCCCTCAACTAATGAGAATGCTTGGCGCTGAGGTCATTGAATTATACTGCGAGCCTGACGGGCTGTTCCCAAATCACCATCCTGACCCGGTTCTGGAAGAAAATGTAAAAGGCCTGATAGCAAAGGTAAAGGAAACAAAGGCGCATTTGGGCATAGGTTTTGATGGAGATGCCGACAGGATAGGGGTTGTAGCTGAAGACGGGGAAATCATATGGGGCGACAGGCTTATGATCATCTTTTCCAGAGACATCCTGAAGAAGCACCATGGCGCAAAGATCATAGGTGAGGTAAAATGTTCCCAAACGCTGTATGACGACATATCCTTACACGGCGGGGTGCCGATAATGTGGAAAACAGGTCATTCGCTCATAAAAGAAAAATTGAAAAAAGAGAAGGCCCTTCTCGCAGGGGAAATGAGCGGCCATCTTTTTTTTGCTGACAGATATTTCGGATTCGATGACGCTATATATGCGGGGCTCAGACTTTTGGAGATAATGAAGAACAAAGGCGCACCATATAGTTTAACAGCCCTTCTTAAGGATGCTCCGCGCATGACAGCGACACCCGAGATAAGGTTTGACTGCGCTGATGAGATCAAATTTGAAATTGTTGAAAAGGCAAAGAACGCCTTTCAGGAATATCCTTCTGTTACTATTGACGGGATAAGGATAAAATTTGAAGACGGGTGGGCCTTGATCCGGGCGTCAAATACCCAGCCCGTGTTAGTCCTCAGATTCGAGGCCAAGAATGAGAAAAGGCTGACTGAGATCAGGGATCTCGTTGAATCAAGATTGAATAATATAATTGCAGGTACGAGATAAATAAATTATAATCCTAAAAAACAGTTAATCCCGGGCACGGAGGAAAATAAAAAACGACAGGCGATAAATGAGCAGTAAAAGACAAGAGATTTTCTGTTTCCAATTTCTTATTTCCTATGTCTCATTTAGTTCTCTGTGTCCCTGTGCCTCTGTGGTTAATTAACTGCCGTTTCTTAGGATAATGCTTTTACAGGGGACCGCACATGCTTTTTAAGATACTCTTTGTTGATGACACAAAGATGTTCCAGAGCATCTATAAAAATAAGCTCCTGGCTGAAGGTTTTCAGGTGAAGACAGCTGATAACGGCATTGAGGCGATAAAATGTCTGTCGGAGGAGACCCCGGACCTCATACTGCTGGACCTTAATATGCCGGTGATGGATGGTTTCAAAGTGCTGTCATCTGTAAAAACAAATCCTGCCTTATCTTCAATTCCAATAATTGTCTTTTCTGCAAGGGGCGAGTATGATCAGGTAGATAAGGCGCTTAATCTCGGGGCTGATGACTTTCTTGTAAAAACGACTACGACACCCAATGAAGTAGTAAAAAAAGTAAAAAAAATATTGAATATAGGAGAACCGTCATGAGTAAGATGAACACAGCAAAATCCATATTTACCATTTTTTCCATTATATCAATATTTACTTTAAGCAGCTGCGAGCAGAAGACAAATCCGGTTTCACAATATGGCGATGCATTGATAACCTCTTATGAAAAAAGCAGAAAGACAGGGGAAGAAACTAATTTGAAATATATCCGGGACGCTGTCAACGCTTATCATGCTGCAAATGGCGAATACCCGAAGACCCTTAAGGACATCGAAGGTATAATGGGTTCCAAGGTCGATCCGGATCTTTATCAATATGCACCTGAAACAGGTGAGATCAAATTAAAAAATCCGTAACCAAATGTGAAGAATGGAAACTGGACTTCTTGTACTTGAATCAATATTACTTGTAGCCACTATAATTCTTTTGCTCTACAGCATCCGTGAAGGCAAAGAGCGAAAAGGCCTTCTGCTTGAGATAGGGAAGGCAACGAGGATACTTACAAGGCAGGAATATTTTCTCACGGTTATTGACTCGATGATGGACGCAAACAAGGAAATCGTCGGATGCATCACCGGCAGACTTCCAGCAGGAGACGATAAGAAAAGGGTAAGGGATGTAACTGAAGCGATCGAAAGACTTACCCAAAAAGGTATCCGTGTCAGATATCTTCTGCCAAAATTCCCTGACAGGCTGCATATAGGCTACCTTTATACAAAAGCCGGGGCTGAGGTTATTTACAGCAGCTGCCTGATGGTTCATAACATACGTTTTATAATTGTTGATGAAAATGTAGTTGTAATAGGAATCCCTGAAAGCATAGGCGCGAAAAAAAAAAAAAAAAAAGGCTACAGGATACCGTCTGAAGGTCTTGCGATGATACTTAAAGATTATTTTGAACAATGTGAAAAACACATCGGCTATGTAGAGTTCCTTAAAGAGGTAATGCATCAGACCGGCACCACTCCCAAACTGCTTGCGCGTGAACTGCAGATAGACGAAGAAGAACTTGAAAAACTTGCCGGGTAATCCCCGGCATCGCCCCTGCTTTATCAGAAAAACACGCATTCCGTAAAAAACGCTTCCATTCTTCATTTTTCCCTAAAGAAAATCAATTAACCGTCCGATAAATAAATTGGCAGATAAGGTTAATGGATGGCAATAAACCATCGGTTGAGATGCTGAAGAAAGGGGCATAATATGTACTGTTACATGGTCTCAAAGCCGGCTAAAC
>JACQXH010000122.1 GCA_016208845.1 Nitrospirota bacterium
CCCTACAAAGCATTTAGAGAGATACACTCATGCTATAGCAGGAGCGATTATCTGTATCTGCGGTATCTCAATCTTGGTTTTTGGCCTGTAATTGTTAATTACTTTGCCACGGATTAATATAAATTGCAGACTGAATAGTGCTGCGTACATCGTACTTAGTACTTTGTAACAGTTTATTTAAGGATTAAATAAGATGAACGAACTTGACAAACTGAAACACCTCATTGAACACTGGATGGAGCACAATGAAGACCATGTGAAGACTTATGCGGAGTGGGCTTTAAAGGCTGAGTCTATGGGCAAAAAAGAATTATCCGCTGTCCTCAGAGAAATCGCAGAAGACAATAAAAAACTCGAGGCATTATTTAAAAAGGCATTAAAGAATATTTAAACAATAAAAAGGATTTATTGCCACAGATGAACCTGTTCATCGTACTACGTACCTCGTACATAGTACCCCGTTACTGATCATTCTTTCACGATGTACGATCTACGAAGTACCAGGCATTTCGCAGCACGATTCAGTCTGCTATCCGTGCCTATCCGTGAAAATCCGTGGCTAATTACTATTATACTACAGCCCCTGTTTTACCGCATCTGTGATTATATTGGCAGGACTTTGCAACGGACCCAGGGGGTTATTGTTTTCATGGTTCTCATCTATCAGAGGTTTACCGCCCCATAGCTTATATACGACAGTATTATTGACCGTGATGACAAGAGCATTCACTTCCCATCCTGATTCTTCTGTCTGGCGTTTGAAATTAAAGAGGTCCATTACTACATTGCCGTTACGTTTCCTCGCAATGTTTTTTAACTGAATTTCATAAGCGCGGCAATCTGTCTTTGCGTTAATACATGCCTGGATCCCATTATCAAGGTCTTCTTTTTTGATGGAAGGGTTGAACATAAAATGCTGTATTATGTCCAGATAAGTCAGGATCCTGATATTAGGGGTAGAAAAGGGATCGAAACCGAGTTGCCGCAACTCCTCGGTAGTTGTCTTGTAAGGGATTATTTTCTCAAAAGCCGCCATACCTTCATTAAAAGTCGCCCAGTGTGTCTTTGTTGCTTCCTTTGAACTGGGAAGTAATGAACGGCATCCGGACATATTAAAGCACATAATAAAGATGACAAACAGAAGCATTTTTTTATTTGAAAATATGATGCTTTCCATATAATAAAATTGTATCAAATATATTCATCTTGTCAAGTGAATTGACCTTGCTGAATATATGCTAAAATAAACATCATATGCCGATTTCCCTCTACGTTCATATCCCGTTTTGTCTGAATAGATGCATCTACTGTGATTTTGTATCAGGCATTTATACGCAGGAGAAGGCAGATGCCTATCTCAGGGCATTGAAAGGGGAGCTTCTGAATATCCCTTCAGATAAGATTTTTTCGAGTCTCTACATTGGGGGGGGTACACCCACCTCTCTTTCATCTGACAAATTATCTGAATTGCTGTCTCATATTTTCACCAGCCATCGTTTTGAAGGAGATTATGAAGCTACGATCGAGGCGAATCCCGGTACGATAGACAGGGACAAATTAAAAATAATACGTTCTTCAGGGTTAAACAGGATAAGCATCGGCATTCAGTCATTCAACAATAAAGAACTCGCTATTCTCGGCAGGGTCCATTCATCAGAAGAGGCGGAACAGGCTGTCTATCATGCAAGGGAGTCAGGTTTTGAAAATATCGGGATAGACCTTATGTACGGGATTCCGGGACAGGACCTCAGCAGCTGGAAGGAGACGCTGAAGAAAGCAGTAAGTCTTAACCCAAAACACATTTCAACCTATGAGCTGACAGTAGAGAAGGGGACATTGCTTTATGAGTATTTAAATAACCCCCCTTTAATTCCTCTCTTAGATAAGGGGGGATACCGGGGGGTTATGAACTTATCCGGCGGTGGGAAGATGGAGAGACCATCGGAAAATATAATAATTGAAATGTACAATCATGTCATTGATTATTTAAGCGCAGAAGGTATTGTTCATTATGAAATATCGAATTTTGCAAAGCCCGGTTATTTTTGCAGGCATAACCTTAATTATTGGGACAGGGAAGAATATTATGGCGCTGGCATAGGAGCGCATTCTTTTATTGAGGGAAGAAGGTTATGCAATACTTCTGTCCTTGAGGATTACATCCATTTGTTATCAGCAAATAAAAGTCCGGTCATAGAAACTGAGGACATATCCGGTAGCAAGGCTATGTTTGAGACTATTTTCCTTGGGTTAAGAAGGACTAAGGGGATAAACTATAGAGATTTTCAAGAGGCTTACGGTCAGAATTTTCTGACGCTGTATAATAAAGAAATAAGCGACCTGCAGGAGCAGGGACTTATTGAGCATGACGGACGCAACATCAGGCTGAGCAGAAAGGGGTTGCTGCTGTCGAACGAGGTTTTCATGAAATTCATGTAAAATTAAGTTTTTTCTTCATTTACATATCTTAAAGTAGTAAAATATATATAAGAGTTTTGCCACGGATGAACACAGATTTAATAAATCAGAATTTATGAAGTTAGGAAGTTGAGAAGTTGTGATTTTAATCTTCTTATTTTCTCAATTTCACTCCATATCCGTGTCCATCTGCGTAAATCAGCGGCTGACTATGCTTTTTTAGAATAATAAAATGACAACAAAATTCGAACCAAAATGGATCGCATGGGAAATAACCAGAAGGTGCAATCTCAAGTGTGTGCACTGCCGTTCTTCTTCAGAGATGGTAGTGCAGGAGCATCCTGATTTCCCCATAGAGGAAGCACGCAGGGTCATCGATGATATATCAAGTTATGCCAAACCAGTAATTGTGCTCTCCGGCGGAGAACCGCTCTTAAGGAAAGATGTATTTGACATTGCAAGATACGGCACAGAAAAAGGCCTGCGGATGTGCCTTGCAACCAATGGCACTTTTGTCACCGATGATATATGCGCAAAGATCAAGGAGTCTGGAATAAGGATCGTTTCATTGAGTCTTGACGGTGCTTCAGAGGAAGTCCATGATGATTTCAGATCACAGAAAGGCGCATTTTCAGGGACAGTAAATGCCGCTAAATTATTCAAGAAGTACGGCATTGAGTTTATCATAAATTCCTCTTTTACAAAACGGAACCAGGCAGAGATCCCAAAGGTCTACAGGCTTGCAAAAGAGCTTGGCGCAACTGCATGGTACATGTTCATGATCGTTCCGACAGGCAGGGGCGAAGAGATAATGAATGAGCTTATCTCAAAAGAAGATTACGAGGAATTGCTTGAGTGGCACTATGAGATGGAGAAGAAAGAAAAAGATATGCTCGTCCGGCCTACGTGTGCGCCGCACTATTACAGGGTCGTGCTTCAGAGATCAAAACAAAAGGGCGAGAAGTTCGAACGCAGGTCCCTGAAATTTTCAACCGGTGGCGCTAAAGGATGCATTGCCGGTCAGATCATAGCATTGATCGATGTGGATGGAAATGTCCTGCCATGCAGTTATTTCCCCAAAGCAGCCGGCAATATCAGGGAGAAATCTTTTAAGGACATATGGGAGAATTCAGAGCTGTTCAGGGAATTGAGGGATTTTAAAAAATACAAAGGCAAATGCGGATCCTGCGAATATATAAATGTATGCGGCGGCTGCAGGGCAAGGTCCTATTCGATATATGGTGATTACCTTGCAGAAGAGCCTTCTTGTCAATATATACCACGCAGATTAGCACAGATAAAAAAGAACTCAGATGATCACTGATGAAAAACAGATGGACACAGAGAAATATATTTATAAAGATTTAACGTATAAAATTATAGGAGTTATTTATGAGGTTCATAGGGAAATTATTTATCATAAGGCTATTGCTATCGAGCTTTCTGAAAAGGGGATCTCTTTTGCTGAAGAAAAACCTATAGATGTTAAATACAAAGGAAAGAAAATAGGGATATATAAGCCAGACTTCATAATCGAAGATAAGATCATTTTGGAAATTAAAGTTGCACCTGCTATAACCAAGACTATGAGGGATCAGGTTTATTATTACGTGAAAGGCACAAGATATAAACTTGTACTTCTTGTGAACTTTGGGACAAGTAAAGTAGGGATAAAAAGATTAATATATAGTGGAGATACGGATTAGGAGGAAATATCTGCGATCATATGTAATAAATCTGTGGTTATCTGTGTTAATGGAGGCAAAATGAACGATACGTTTTTAAAGGCGTGCCGGGGTGAAAATACAGACTATACGCCTGTGTGGATAATGAGGCAGGCCGGAAGATATTTAAAGCAATATCAGAAGATAAGAAAGAAGGTCGATTTTCTCACTCTGTGCAAGACACCTGAACTTGCGGCTGAGGTAACGATACAGCCGATAGATGCCCTGGGCGTGGATGCTGCTATTTTATTCTCTGATATCCTGATCCCCGTAGAGGCAATGGGCATGGACCTTAAATTCCTTGAGAAAAAAGGCCCGGTACTGAATCCCCCGATCCGTGACAGGGACTCATTGAAAAGACTTTCCGTGCCTAACCCCGAGCGGGATTTGAATTTTGTTATGGAGACTATAAAAATCCTGAGACGGGAGCTTGATGGTAGAGTGCCGCTCATTGGTTTTTCAGGCGCGCCCTTTACAATGGCTACTTATATGATAGAGGGGGGGTCTTCAAAAAATTTCCTTCACACAAAGAGGATGATCTTCCAGTCGCCTGATCTATATAAGGCATTGATGGATAAGATCACAAAGACGGTTATTGAATATCTTAAATCCCAGATAAGCGCCGGCGCGCAGGCTGTTCAGCTGTTTGATACATGGGCAGGGATCTTTTCGCCCTCTGATTACAAAGAATATGTACTGCTTTACGTGACTCATGTCATTGATGAACTTAAGAGCTGGCAGGCGTCTAAAAAAATTGCTGTGCCTGTTATTTATTTTGTCGGCGAATGCGGCGGGCTGCTTGAACATATGAAAAGCGCAGGCGCTGATGTTTATGGAATTGACTGGAGGATCAATCTGGACGATGCCATAAAAAGGCTTGGAACCCGCACAGTAGTTCAGGGGAATCTGGACCCGGTTGCTTTATTTCTGCCTCAGGAAAAAATTGAACTTCGCGTTAAGGATATTTTAAAGAGGGCAAAATCGGCCAAAGGTCACATCTTCAATCTTGGCCATGGTGTGCTTCCTGAGACCCCGCCTGAAAATGTCATTGCTTTAGTGGAAATGGTTCATGCGCATAGCAGGAAACGATAATTTTTAGCCGCGGATTTTCGCGGATTAACACGGATTATTAAAGGCACGGGTCACCTGCAAAACCCGATCCCTAACTGCTAACCCCTAATTAATTCTGTGTTTGCCTGTGTTCATCAGTGGTTAAACCTGTTTTGTTATTCAGTTTATCGGTGCTTTCATGCCGAACCAAAGGATCCTGTGGACAGGCAGATCCGTGATAATCCGTGTTTATCCGTGGCTAAATGCTTTATATTTATGCCAAAATGGCAAAAAAATGCCATGTTGACATTAGTCTTTTTTATAACTAGCTAAAAAATAACATTTTTTAGCTGGCATTGCTCTTGCGTGCTATTTTATTGTTAAGTGCAGCATTTTTCTTGCTTCATATCAACAGCAGTATTAATTTGGTGAAAAAAATATGTGTTTGAGGCGATTAAATAAATCAATTACTGAGACAGAAAAAATTCTGGAGCTATTAAATAATATCGTCCACGGGATTGATGACGGCATTATGCTGCTCGACAGGGATTACAGGATAATCTTTGCCAATAAGTCGGCAAATGAAATATTTCATGCCCCCTGCATAACAGACCAGGCATGTCATGATGTCTTTCATGGCCTTTCCTTACCATGCAGTAAAACGGGAATATCTGATATGTGCCCTCATGATGTTGTATGTAAGACCGGCAGGCCGGCTAACAAGGTTTTGCATTATGTTGTGAAAAATAAAGGAGAGAGGATATTTAATGTGAC